>JARYLX010000088.1 GCA_029907415.1 Melioribacter sp. | reverse complement strand
GATTTCCAATTACCATTGTTAATCCGGCATCAACAATTCCTGAAAAAGAATTACCTTTATAATCGATAGAAACTAACTCGGCATCTTCTATTCCTAAAATATTCTTGAACCTTTCATAACTGGAAACTTTTTTGAAAATATAATTAACATCCCAAATACTCTAAGTTTTTTCAGGTTATTATTATCAATACCAGCTTTTTATTTTCTTCAAAACTTAAACACAAGTCCTATTAATCGTAAATTAATTTTAGTAATCATTATCATTGCATATATCAGTGATTTCTTAGATGGCTACATTGCACGTAAAAAAAATTGCATTACTGAATTTGGAAAAATTATCGACCCATTAGCAGATAAACTTTTTATTATAATTATTGCTATTCAACTTTATCTTCAAAATGAAATTGTATCTATTTATTTCTGGATAATTTTTTTAAGAGATTTAATTATTTTTCTAGGTGGAATTTATGTAAGCAAAAAAATTGGGAAAGTTCTACCTTCAAATATGCTTGGAAAGATAACAGTTCTAACGATAGGTATTTTTTTATTCTTAACAATTCTTGGAGTAAATAAAATATTTTGGCTTTATAAAGTATTTTTTTATTTAAGTACTGCTTTAAGCATATTATCTGTAATAGGTTACTCATTAAGAGCTTATGAAACTATTAAACAGGTATCAAAATGAAATTATTTGGAAATATAAATTTCAAAAAACTAAAAGAAGGTTTAACAAAGACTCGCAATAACATATTCAATAAAATAACAGAGACAATTACAAGAAAAGCTGTTATTGATGAATCAACTTTAGAAGAAATCGAGGAAATTCTTATTTCAAGTGATATTGGAATTTCAACTACAG
This sequence comes from Melioribacter sp., assembly GCA_029907415.1. GTDB lineage: Bacteria > Bacteroidota > Ignavibacteria > Ignavibacteriales > Melioribacteraceae > Rosettibacter > Rosettibacter primus. Next base: position 9,244 of record JARYLX010000088.1, on the reverse strand, counting down.
AAAAAATAATAAAAAAAGCTCGAACCCTATTACTTAAAGAATCCGAAAGAGATTTTGATAAGCTTAAAGATATTATAAAATCAGAACTATTGTCATTAATTAACATTAATAATAATGAACAATATGAAATAGAAAAATATAAGCCATTTGTAATTTTAATAATAGGTGTAAATGGTTCAGGTAAAACTACTACAATAGGAAAGTTAGCATACAACTTTAGGAACTCAGGGCTAAAGGTTACAATTGGTTCAGCTGATACTTTTAGAGCTGCTGCAAATGAACAATTAGAAATATGGGCTAAAAGAGCGGGAGTTGAGATAATTAGTTCTGAAACAAAAGACCCTTCTGCAGTAGCCTTTGATACTATAAAAGCTGCACAAAATAATCTTTCTGATATTGTTATTATTGACACCGCAGGCAGATTGCACACACATAAAAATTTAATGGAAGAACTTGGTAAAATTAAAAGAGTGATAAATAACTTATTACCTTACGCACCAAATGAAATTTTTTTAGTTATAGATGGCACTTCTGGACAAAATGCTTTATATCAAGTTAATGAATTTGAAAAATATTCAAAAATAACTGGCTTGATAATTACAAAATTAGATGGAACTGCTAAAGGTGGTATTGTTTTCCGAATAGCTTCCGAAAAAAATATTCCTATAAAATATATTGGAGTAGGCGAGGGGATTGAAGATTTACAAACATTCTCTCCTAAAGATTTTGTAGAAGCAATAATGAATTGAAAAATGAATAGAATTGGTGAAAAAAGTTATTTAATTCTTATTAATCCTGCTGCTGGTAACTGGCGTGGAGCAAAAGTAATTGATACAATCAAAAAATATTTGGCTAAAAAAAGAATAAATCATCATATAGAAATATCACAATCTCCTGGCCATATTAGTGAAATAGTAAGGAAATTATCAAAAAGCTTTACACACCTTATATCAGTTGGAGGGGATGGCACTTTAAATGAATTAATAAATGGGATAGATATTACTTCATTAAATACTATAGGCTTGCTCCCGATAGGGACAGGAAATGACTTCGCAAGAAATCTTAATTTATATAATGATATAAATCATAACTTAGATTTAATATTTAACAGTACTAAACATTATTCTTTTGATATTGGACAAAGTGTTATTTATGAAAATGGAAGCTCGATAAAAAAATCACATAGATTTATTAATAGTCTCGGAATTGGGTTCGATGCTTTAGTAGCTATGATTAATCAGAAATCAAAGCATTTATCTGGTTTAATTTCTTATCTTTACGCAGTTATATTAGCATTAATTAAAAGAAAAGATATTAATGTAGAAATTGAATTAGATAATAATAAAAAACTTTGTGGGAAAAAATTATTGGTAGCAATTGGCAATGGATTTACTACTGGTGGAGGTTTTTATTTAACTCCAGATGCTAAAATTAATGATAACAAATTAGATATTTGTATTATTGATTCTGTATCTACATTAAAAATATTAAATTCTCTTCCTAAGGCTTTGTTTAACAAATTAGATGAAGTAAAAGAAGCATCTTTATTAAAATTCACAAATGCAAAAATATTAATACAAGAACCTGCATTAATTCATACAGATGGTGAAATTATTTCAGAAAATGCTGAAAAAGTAGAAATCTCTATATTAAATAATGAGTTAAAAATAATATCAAATTAATATGTTAATGAAAAGACCAAAACCAAAAGAATTTGAGTATATCCCAAGATATTATGACCCTGATAAAGATCCAGAAGAACGACTACGACGAAGATTAGGATTTCAAAGAAAAAGAAGACATCGAATAAAAGGGAGGAGCCCAATATTCTGGTTGGTTTTATTATTGATAATTATTTATTTGTATTTAAAATTCGGTGGTGTTATTTAATAAACTATTAATTAGTTTACATAATATACATTATGTGCGTTTTTTATGTATCAACTTCAAATGAAAGGCAACATTTAAGCTTTCCACATGGACCACTTAATTTTCCCATACTTGAAAGTAAATTTTGTTCTGTCGCTAACTGAGTTGTGATTCTTTTGAAGCTGTTTAAGAATGCCGAGCAACAAAATTCACGGCCGCAAGTTCCTATGCCACCAATTTTCTTTGCTTCATCACGAACCCCAATTTGTCTTAATTCTATTCTTGTCTTAAACTCTGCAGCTAAATCTTTTGCTAATTCTCTAAAGTCAACTCTGCCGTCAGCTGTATAAAAGAAAAATAATTTTTTTCTATCAAACTGGAAATGAACATTAATTAGCTTCATCTCAAGATTATGTTTTTCAATTGATTTTTGAAATATTGGAATAGCTCTTTCTTCATCCGACAAATTTTTTCTTACTTTTTCTAAGTCATCAGAAGTACATTTTCTTACAACTTCAGGCAAAGGTTCATCTATTAATCCTAAAGAACTTCTTTTGAGTCTGACAATTTCACCTAATAACTTAACCTGTGCAATTTCTAAGCAATCGTCTTGTTTCACAATTATAAAATCTTCTGGATACAAATCTTCAGAAAATTCAGGTGGAACCATACAAAAATTACAACTTAATAAACCATTACATTTAACTTCAATAATATTTCTTTTATCAAATGGGACTTTTTGTTCTAATACATTATTACAATAAAAACAACTGCTGACATTAGCATTGAAATCATAAAGTTTCTTTATTATTAAAGATTGGTAGCTATTATGATTTTTCTTATCATTAAGATTTTTTTCTTTAATAAGAGTTATATTTTCTGAATTAGGTAAATTTATATGAGACACCATTAATTCCCAATTGATAATGAAGCTAATTCAAATATAAGATTAAGCGATAATACATTCAAGTTTAGATTTTTATCGCAGTTTTCTTCGAGTAATTCTAATTTATTATATAATTCAATTATGTTTGCATTCCCAAATTTCAGATTAAATTTATCAATTGTATCTCTATAATCTTTGAAATAATAATTATTATTTTGAAATTTCCCTTTCATTACATCATCAAGCCATACTTTTATCAAACTAATTATAATTTTCAATTCCTCGTGAGAATTATAAGACATAGAAGCAAGTAATTCCTGATAAGCTGTTGAATATCTTTTCCCAATGCTATATCTAAGAATTGAGATTACTTTTTCTAACAATGTATCAAAGTCTTTTTCAATTAATAAAAGTGCTTTTTGAACTGAACCATCAGAAAAATGTGCGGCTTTCTTTGAAGTATCGACATCAATATTAAAATAATCAGTTAATATTTTTTCTACAGCTATCTCACTTAATGGATTAAAATTAATTATCCAGCATCTCGATTGAATAGTTGGAAGTAATTTATCAATGTTAGAAGTTATTATGAAAAAAATTATACCATCTGGTGGTTCTTCTAAATTTTTCAATAATGCATTTTGAGTTTGTTCATTCATTAAATCTGCATCCAGAATAAAAATAAATCTTAATGGTGCATCTTCATATTCATATTCAATAAATTTTTTTATTTCTCTAATGCTGTTTATCTTAATTGTATTAGCATCTTCCAAATAAATTTTATAATAAGGATTTAGAATTTTTTTACTTAATTCTGTTTGAATTAATTCTATTTGTTCTTTTGTTAATTTATCTATTGAAGAATCTTCGGATGTTTCTCCTTTGGCTCGTGGTAAAGGAAAAATTAATTTAACAAATGGTTCTTGGAGGTTTTCTATTTTTTTTATTGCATTTAACTTAATAGACTCAGGGTAACTTGAATATAATATTTGAGCATACTGAAGTGCTGTAAAATATTTTCCAATTCCTTCCAAGCCATTAAAAATCAAGGCGTGTGGTACACGCCTTGATTCGAAGAAGTTAATTAATATTTCTTTAGCCTGACTTTGCTCTATTACATTACCCCAGTCGTAATTCATAATTATGATTTGAATTCATCATCGTCTGTGTAGAAGAAATCTTCGTCGCTGGGATAGTCAGGCCAGATATCTTCAATTGATTCGTAAGGTTCATCAGAATCCTCCAATTCCTGGAGGTTTTCAATTACTTCAATTGGAGCACCAATACGTTCTGCATAATCTATTAATTCTTCTTTTGTTGCAGGCCATGGAGCGTCATCTAAATAAGAAGCTAATTCGACGGTCCAGATCATAGTTTTAATCCCTCCTTATTTTTTTACAATATCAAAAAGATTAACATCTTCTAAAATAAAATTCAATGGATTAAGAGCAATTCCATCGTGTCGAACCTCATAATGCAAATGTGGTCCTGTAGTCAGAAATCCAGAATTGCCAGTCTTAGCAATTATATCACCACGGCTAATTTTTTGTCCTAATTTTACTTTTACACTTGATAAATGCGCATAAATTGTTCTATATCCAAAACCATGGTCGATTTCCAGGGTTAAACCAAAACCGCTTCTGTTTCCAATAAAATCTACAACCCCAGCACCTGGAGCATAAACATTTGTCCCTACATCTGTAATTATGTCTATTCCATTATGCATTCTTCTAATTTTTAGAATTGGATGAACCCTCATACCAAAATCATCAGCAATTGTTCCCGAACAAGGTTTTATCGCAGGTATTGATTCAAATAATTTTTCATTTTCTTTAAATTTATTAGAAATTTCTTCGTAATTATCTTTTTCTAATTTAATTTTTAAAGATACTTTATTAATATAAGAATCAAGTTTATCAAGGAAAGCAGAAAGTTCGCTTGGACTATTACTAGTTAATGGTGTAAATGAAGACCCTCCAGTACCATAAATTTCTTTATCATAAACTATTGGTTCTAGATTAGCAGCCAATCTTAAATCATGGCTCATTTCTGAAAGTTTAGATAAACGTTCATCTAAACTTTTATAACGCTCTACCATCTGGTAAAGTTTTTCTTTAAGCTCTTTGTTTGTCCTTTTTAATGCTCTGATTTCTGAATCTGGATTTAGAAACTCATTAAAAACAAAGTAAGTTCCAAACAAAAAAAATGAAATCAGAACAGAAAAAAAGACAACAAGAAATACAAACTTTTTATAAAAGTTCTGTATTTCTACAAATTTGAGCTTTGATTTTGAAAAGTAGTAAAATTTTTTCATATCTAAACTTGTGGTGCGAAAATAATAAATGAATATCTGTGTGTCAATAAATAATTTTATTAAATTTTATTCAAAATCATGTTCAAAATATTGAACTGTCCTGTCAAAATTTTCTCCTTTTTGTTTAATTAGAGTTACTAATCTCTCGTGAAAAACTTTAGCTGCATCGTATCCATAATGCTTTAACAAATAATTAATTGCAATTATTTCTGAGATTACAGTAATATTTTTCCCGGGAATAATTGGTAGTTTGATATAAGGTATTTCTACATCAAGTATTTTCATATAATTATCATCCAGACCAGTTCTTGTATAATCCTCTTTTTCATTCCAGATTTCAAGTTCAACTATTATTTCTAATCTTTTCTGAAATCTAATAGCTCTTACTCCAAACATACTTCTTACATCTACAATACCAATCCCACGTAACTCCATAAAATGTTTTACCAGTTCTGTACCTGAACCCATTAAAATTCCTTCTCCTTTTTTTGTAAGAATTACAACATCATCAGCTACAAGTCTATGACCTCTTTCCACTAAGTCTAAAGCTACTTCGCTTTTGCCTATTCCAGACTTTCCAGTAAATAAAATTCCAACTCCATAAACATCAACAAAGGAACCGTGAATGGTTATTCTTGGGGCAAATTGGTCATCTAAGAAATCTCCAATCAAATAAATTAATTTTGTAGTTGAATAATCTGAACCAAATATTGGAATTTTATACTGATTTGCTAATTCAAGCATTTCGGGAGGTGGTAAATTGCCATTTGTAATAATCACACAAGGGATATTAAACTTAAAAATATTTTCAAGCGATTTTCTTTTTTCTTCTGTTTTCAGATTATGAAGATAACTCATCTCGGTATTGCCGAATATCTGAATCCTGTTGTAAGCAAATAAATCTAAAAATCCTGCAAGTGGTAAACCAGGACGATGAAGATTCTGGTCTTTAATTAATCTATCAAAACCAACCTCTTCATTAAGAAGCCGTAATTTAAATCTGTCTTTTGTATTCTTAAAGAAAAAGTCGACAGTAATACTTTCTTTTCTTGTGATATTTCTATCATCAAGTTTCATGACCTTTTCCTGGCTATTCTTTTTGTTTTCACCTTTTCAAGTTGTCTAACTAATTTATCAACAGCACCACTAACAGACTTTTCAAAATCATCACTAGATTGAGCCACTGAGATTGTCTTGTGTGGAATTTGTAAAATTATTTCTGCAGTTTTTATACTATCCTCAGGTTTTGTATAACTTAGAATTACATCAACATCAAGAATTTGATCATTGAATTTTTCTAAGGATTTAATTTCTTCCTTGATAAAATTTTTTAATGATTCTTTAGCTCTGAATTTTCGTGATGTAATTTTAATATTCATAACTACTCCTTTAATGATTTTGGATGGGCTTGTTTATATATTTTTTTAAGCCGTTCTATACTAACATGAGTATAAATTTGTGTTGTTGATAAATTTTCATGACCAAGAATTTCTTTGACTGCTAATAAATCTGCATCTCTATCCAGCATATGTGTAGCAGCACTATGTCGAAGTATATGCGGACTTTTCCTTTTTATTTCAATTTCTTTTAAAAAATACTTAACCAATCTATAAACAAAAAAACGATTTATTCTCCTCCCTTCATCGTCCACAAATAAAGCATTATTATTATTATCATTTCGAGAATTAATGTAATCCCGAATTATTGGAAGTGATTTAGTTCCCAAAGGAACTATTCTTACTTTAGAACCTTTTCCCAAGATTCTTATATTCATTTTTTTAATATCAACATCTTCGATATTCAGATTGCATAATTCTGAAACACGTAATGCACATCCATACAACAGTTCAAATATAGCTTTATTTCTTTTCCTCTGCTCTGGATTTTTAATTTTCTTTTCTATTGTAATTAAAATTTCTTCATAAAAATTACTGCTTATTGTTTCTGGGAGTTTTCTCTGAATTTTTGGATTAGAAATTTTTTTTACAGGATTACTATTAATTATATCATTTTTTATACCGAAATCAAATAATTTTCGAAGTGCTGATAATTTTCTGGCAACCGAGCTTTTTGAATACTTCTTTTCATTTAAAATCATTAAGTAAGATTTAATATGTCGTTCATTAATCTGGTTTATAGATGTTATTTCACATTCATTACAAAATTGAACAAAATCATTCAGGTCACTTTTGTAAGCTGTAAGTGTGTTTTCTGAAACTCGTGCAACACCAGAGAGTTCAGTTAAAAAATTTTCAATTATTTTTGAAATGTTATTTGTCATTTAAGCCACTATAAATTAAATAAATTCTTCCTCTTCTGAAATTACTTCGTTTTCAGATTTTGGAAGTTTCCATGTGGCATAATCGCAATCAGGGTATCTACTGCAGCTATAGAATAATCTTCCCTTTTTTGTTTTACGAGCAGTTAATTCTCCTTCTTTGCATTTTGGACATTGAATGCCAGTAGTAATTACTTTTGTATAATCACACTCAGGATATTTTTCACAGCCAATAAATCTTCCAAATTTACCTTCTCGGAAAACTGTTCTTGAACCACATTTGGGACATGTCTCGCCAGTAAATTTAGGTTCATTATTTTCGTTATTCAATTCTTTTAAGGATTTAATGTTTTTGCACTCAGGATAATTTGTACATGCTAAAAATTTTCCATATCTGCCTATTTTCAATTCCATATCAGAGCCGCATTTATCGCATTTTATTTTTTCTAAATTTGCTTCTACTTTACTTAATGTTTCCGAAAAAGGTTTATAAAAATCATTCAAGACTTTGATATAATCAATTTCTCCTTCTGCTATTGAATCTAATTCTTCTTCCATCTTAGCTGTAAATCCAACATCGAAAATGTTTGGGAAATTTTTTATTAAAATATCATTGACTTTTCTACCAAGCGGTGTAGGAATCAATTTTCTATCAACCTGTTCAACATAATTTCTATCAATTATTGTACTTACAATTAAAGCATATGTACTTGGTCTTCCAATTCCATTGCTTTCAAGTTCTTTAATTAATGAACTTTCTGTATATCGTGCAGGTGGTTTTGTAAAATGTTGATTAGGTGTAATCTCAATTAGATTTAATGATTGATTTACATTTAATTTAGCTGGAATCTTATATCCATTTCCATTTTCATCTGTTGCATCTTCTTTCGATTCATCATAAAGTTTAAGAAATCCATCAAACAAGACTGTAGTACCCGAAGCTCTAAACAAATATTCATTAGCTTTTATGTTAACTGTTGTACTTTCAATTCTTGCTGATTCCATTTGTGATGCAATGAATCTTTTCCATATTAATTCATATAATTTATATTGCGATTCATCTAAATAAGGTTTAACATATTCGGGAGTGTATTTAAGAGAAGTTGGGCGAATAGCTTCGTGTGCATCTTGAACATTTTTCTTTTTTGATTCATATGTTCTTGCCTTTTCAGGAAGATATTCTTCACCAAAATTTTCTTTAATAAAAATTCTTGCATCATTTAGAATTTCATCACTCAAACGAGTAGAATCTGTTCTCATATAAGTAATTAAACCTGTTAAACCATCGCTTCCAATTTCAACACCTTCATAAAGTTGCTGAGCAATCATCATTGTTCTGCGGGGACGAAATCTTAGCTGTCTTGAAGCTTCAACTTGCAATGTACTTGTAATAAACGGCGGATAGGGATTTTTTCGAAATTCTTTTTTATTAACATCGGCAATAATATATTGATTAATATTTCTAATTTTATTTACGATTTCTTCAGCTAAATCTTTCTTGGTTATTGCAAAATTAGTTTTCAAAAATTCATTCCATTCATCCTCTGTCATCTCTGGTTTAGGAGGAATTTTAATTTGTTTCCCATCTACCTCAAAAAGTTTTGCTTTAATTTCTTCTCCTGATTCTGTAGTGAATACTGCTGTGATTGACCAGTATTCTGTTGGGATAAACTTCTCTATCTCCTCTTCCCTTTCACAAATTAATCTAAGTGCAACAGATTGAACTCTTCCAGCAGATAATGAACTACCGTATGAATCTATGACAGCTTTCCAGAGAAATGGACTTACTTTATAGCCAATGATTCTATCCATCACTCTACGAGCCCTTTGAGAACTTACAAGTTTAGCATCAATCTTTAGTGGATTTTGAAGTGCTTCGTTAACAGCTTTTTTTGTA
>JARYLX010000087.1 GCA_029907415.1 Melioribacter sp. | reverse complement strand
AAAGAGTTAATAAACTTTACATTCAGCAAACTTCTAAACAGCCAAGGAATTTTGTTTACCTATTTTGATTTTAATGCATTTAATCATGTAAAGAATGACAAAAAATATTATTCTATAATGACTGATAAGTTTTACACTTTTCAAGATGGTATAGGAATGTATTTAGCTTTGAAGTTTTTGAGAAAAGATGCAGACAGGATTGTCAGTACCAATTATTATAACTGGCTGATTAAAAAGATTACTAAGACAAAAAGAAAAATATTTTTGCTTGGATATAATTTCAAAAATGAATTTGTTGTAAGGAAATCAAGAGAGAAAAATCTTCCTTTAATAGACTATCATCATGGATTTTTTAATAGCTATGAGCTAAAAGCAATAATAAATCGTATAAAAGATTCAAATGCTGAATTTGTTTTAATTGGAATGGGTAAGCCCAAGCAGGAATTTATAGCTGCAGAATTAAAAAAACATTTACCTGAAATTAATTATTTATGTGTTGGCAACTTTTTTAATTATTACTTTGACATTAAAAAGAGAGCACCCAGCTTAGTACAACATTTACAACTTGAATGGCTATACAGAGCAGTAAATGAACCAAGATTATTTGCTAGGTATTTCCTTGGTATACCATTATTTATTCATTATATACTTTCTTATCAGAGGGCAAAATTTAATAGAGGGCTTAATTATGAAAAAACATAGTTTTTTTGTTCTGCTTCTTATTTCCCTTTATTCGGGAATTATTGCCAAGGATATTAATGTGAAGAAAATACCAAATGGCTTCGAGCTTAGTATTAAATTTAATCAGCATATTTATAATATCAATAATAATTCGAAACTTGATTTTATTTATAATGAAGATGAATCAAATTCAGGGAAACCTAAATTGCCTTCAAAAACATTTTTTATTGCCATACCACCTAAATCAAAAGCTAGAATTGAATTAACCGAGAAAAATATCACACAAATTCGTGATGTTGATATTGCATTAAACAGAATGTCCGCAAATGATAATGATTCGGTTCACTACAAAACTTATGAAAATCATAATAATTCAATTAAATCTGATATATATCCTGAAGAAGATTATGAGATTATGAATTATACTTGGGTAAGAGGTTTTTACTGTGCTGTTGTTAAAATTAACACACACCGTTATTCATTCAAGGATAGAACATTAAATATAATTGAATCATGCAGTTTAAGATTGATTTATGATAGCAACAATGTAGATTATATAAGAAATGGTGAATCATCATTATTCGACGAAACTTTGAAAGAACTGATTATCAATTATGAAGAAGCAAAAGAATTTCGCACTAATTATAAATTTACTTTTGCGGATACGAGTGACAACTGGATAGATTATTCAAAAGATTACATTAAGATTTCTGTGGCAAATGATAACATCTACAGAATTACTTACGATTATTTTGTCAAACATGATATAAATCCGGATTTAATTAATCCAGCTACAATTAAAATCTTCTGGAAAGGAAAAGAAATTCCAATTTATGTTAAGGGTGAAGAAGATAATAAGTTTAATGAAAGTGATTATATTGAATTTTACTGTGAGAAAAATTATTCAGGCAAGGATTATCGTAAAGTAGTAAACAAAGGCGAAGATTATGTTCATTATATGAACTTATATGATGATACAACAAATTTGTGGATTACATGGGGCGGTGAAAAAGGGAAAAGAATTGAAATTAATAAATCAAATTATAGCCAAATTGGAGATACAGTTGATTATCATCTTGTAAAATTACATCTCGAGAAAGATGAAAGACTCTGGTATTATGATCCAACAGAACCAAGAGTTCAATTACCTTTCTGGCAGGAAAATAAATTGTATACATGGTTAATAATTGGGAATTCAGGTTCTCTCAATGTAGATTTTAATGCAAGTAATTGTGTCGAAAATTCCATTGTAAAGATTTTTACAAGATTAATTAGCTATTCTGCTGATGTTGCAAATAACCCAGAAGGAATTTATAATACACATAAAATTGGCATTAGTCTTAACAGCTCTTCTATTCAAAAAACAATTGTATATAACTACAAAGAAACCATAAATTTTATTTCAACATTTGATTCAGGACAATTAAAGAATGGCATAAACACTATAAGAATTTTTGGATTGCCCACTTCAGTTTCATTTCATCAATCATTAATTGACTGGATTGATGTAGAATATTTCAGAAAAAACATTGCAGTTGATGATTCGATATCAATTACAATTCCAGATACTTTAAGAAAAAAATTAAGAGTAATAAAAATAGAAAATATTGCAGGTGATAAAAGTAATTTGTTAGTCTATAAAATTTTTCCTTCATTCAAAAAGATTGATAATTATTTATTACTCGGAGATGTCAGGAAGAGTTTACAGATAATTGATACTGTAACAGGCGGCGACAAATATTTTATAACCAAAATAGAAAAAGTTGGTGAACCAATTTTCAGATATAAAAAACACTTTGTTAATCTGAGAGATAAATCAAGGCAGGCTGATTATATCATAATTACAAACAAATCATTATCCAATTCTTCTGAAAATTATAAAAAGTTTATTAACAATTCTTATAGCATTAAAACTGAATTGGTTTATGATGAAGATATTTATGATGAATTTTCATATGGACAGATTGATGCTCAAGCAATTAAAAGCTTTTTAATAAATGCTTATGAAAATTGGCATAATCCAAAACCATCTTATTTAACTTTAATTGGAGATGCGAACTATGATTATAAAAATGTAACATCATCTACTCCGATAATTCGCAAAAAAAATTTGGTAATGTCTTACGGGTTTCCTGTGAGTGATATATGGTATGTTATATGGGATAGCACAATAACAGCAATTCCTCAAATGTATGTTGGAAGAATTCCTGCTAATAATGATGAACAGGTAATTTTTTACATGAATAAACATCAAAAATATATTTCAAGAAAATATGATAAATATAACAAGACATTTTTGTTTTTCAGTGGAGGCAATACAACAAGACAATCAGAACTGCAAGAAATTAAAAATGTAAATGATGCACTTTATCAAAATTATGTTTTATCATCTCCATATTTTGGAACGGGCACTCACTTCTTTAAAACAATATCACCTCAAACGAATTTTGGACCATATTCAAATGAAGAATTTCAAAAAATAATTGATGAAGGGGGATTATTTATTTCTTACATTGGACATAGTGGAACAAGAACATGGGATAATGGCATTACAGAAGTTGAACATCTAAAGAATAAATATTCTGATAGATTCCCATTAATTACCGATTTTGGTTGTTCTACAGGAAAGTTTGCAGAACCTGATGTCGATGCATTTGGAGAATTGTTTATTTGTCAATCTCATGATGGCCAGGCAATTGCATATCTTGGAAATTCAAGCTGGGGCTATCTTTCGACTTCATTAAGATTTCCAAAATATTTTTATGAAATATTTCTGAGTGATTTAGGAAAGGGAATTGGTTATGCTCATCTTTCAGCAAAAATTAAACAGCTTAATGAAAATGGTTTTAATGATATTAATCGTGTTTTTACTTATTGTAATCTTTTACTTGGGGACCCAATCGTCAGTCTTGCTTTGCCATCAAAGCCAAATTTGTATGTAGATAATTCAAAAATCAATTTGCTTTCATCTAATCTTAATGACAAAAATGATTCAGCATTGATTAAAATAAATGTCTCAAATTATGGTATATATAAAAATGCGATAACTGAAATTAAAATTGAAGATGTATTTAATAATAAAATATTATTTGAGCGGTTAATCAATGTTTATCTTCCAAAGTTTGAAGATACATTATTAATTAATGTCCCCATTAAAAATTATGCTGGAAAACATAAAATAAGAATTGTATTAGATATCACAAATTCCATTGATGAAATTTATGAAGATGATAATTATGCTGAATATGAATTTTTTGTTTATTCAGCTTCACTGGTCCCCTTAATTTCTTCTAAGCATTACAGTATAATTAATGACACATTATTAATTCTGAATCCAATAGAAAAATTAAATATTAATGTTGATGAAATTATAATTCAATTTGATGAAAATTCTGATTTCATCAAACCAATAGAAATTGTTAAACCAGTAGGTATGTTAGTTACAAAAATTCCATTAAATCAGCTTGAGGATAATAAAAGATATTATTTCAGATTTAGATTGAATGATAAATCAAGTCAATTTTCAGATGTATATTCATTTAAGAAGATTAATAATAAAGCTGAAGTATTGATTGATGAACCAGTTGAAAATGATAGAGAGTTTATTTATTCAAATACTGTTTATGACAGTCAAAGTAAAAGTTGGAAGTTAAACAGTAGAAATATTTCATTGATTGTCAAATCAGCAGGTTGGCTCGATGGTTCATATGGTTCTATTTTGTATGATAACAATGAACAGCTCCCTTCAACATATTATTGGGGTCTTGCTGTTGCTATTATTGATTCTATTACATATATGCCAAATACAGTTAAATATTTTTTAGTGCCCGATGCCGAAGTAGCAGATTCACTTGTAAATTTTATCAATTCATTAGCTGCTGGAACAATGGTAGCAATGACAGTTTGTGCAGATGCACAGCAAAATATATTTGGTGGAAAAAATTCAAAAGTTCGCAATGCTATAAAAAGTTTAGGTAGTTTTTACATTGACAGTGTTCAATATCGTGATTCATGGTGCTTGATTGGAAAGAAAGGTGCTATACCCGGCTCAGTTCCTGAAGCATATAAAAAACAATTACAGGGTCCCGTTCAAATAGAAATTTCAAAAAGTCTAATGTTCGATAATGGCTTTTTGAGTTTTCCAGAAATAACAAATGCAAGTAAATGGGAAAAAATTATTATAGATACATATAAACCTGATAATTCTAAAATTGTTTTAACCCCTATAGGAATAAATACATATGGAGAATTTGATACACTGAAAAATTTTATTTCATATACTGATTCTATAAATATCAGCCAGTTAGATGCAAGTAAATATCCTCGGATTAAAATTATCGCAAAATTTTTTGCGAATGAAAAGAAGGAAAGCCCAATCATTAAATCTCTTTCGGCATATTTTTCATCTTTACCTGAATTAGTAACTAATTATCAGATCACATCGATTGAATGTGAATCCAACCCTTCCTGTAAAGATTCTATTAAACAGGGAGGAAAAATTCATTTTCATTCTAAGATTTTTAATGCTGGCAAATCGAACTCAGGTATATTTGATGTTTCTCTTCAACTTGTTAAACCTGATAATACAATTATTAATTTGAAAGATACTCTCATTGAAAATTTAACCCCATTTGAATATACCTCTTTTTCTTATCAATACATTAATAATGATGGTTATGGTAATTTTAGTTTTATTTTAACGTTAGACAAAAAGGATGAAGTAAAAGAATTAATAGAAAATAATAACACTTATGTAAAAACCTTTTATGTTTGGAAAGATACAATCACCTCAATAAATGCATCTTCAATAGTTGTTAAGTTTAACGAGTTTGAAATAAATGATTGGGATTATGTAGAACCAGAAACTGATATCAAAATAGAAATATATTATCCAACATGGTATATGTATGAAGAAGATACAACAGCATTCAAATTACTCTTAGATAACAAAGTAATTTCCTTTTTCGAGCTCAAGAATTCTGGTGCAATTGATTATGATACAATGAATAGAAAAATAATTGTTCTTTTTCACAGAAGTTTTGAAAAAGGCGAACACAGCTTGAAAATATTTACCAAAGATGCTAATAATAAATTTACAACACTACCAGTTTATGAAAAGTATTTTATTGTGACTTCTGAAATAGAAATTAAGAATGTTTACAATTTCCCTAATCCTTTCAGCGGTTATACTTATTTTACTTTTGTTCTAACACAAATTCCCGATGAAGTTAAAATCAAAATCTATACAGTTGCAGGAAGATTAATAAAGCAAATAAATGTTTATAATTATGAATTAACGACTAATCTTAATAAAGTGTACTGGGATGGAAGAGATGATGATGGCAATATTGTCTCAAACGGAGTTTACTTTTATAAAATAATTGTACAAAAGAAAGAGAAGACTGAATCTGCAATTCAAAAATTGGCAATATTAAAATGAAGTATTTTGCTTTTTTATTAATGTGCTTTATTAATTTAAATGCACAGAACCATACTTTCCCTGTAGAACTAATTTATTTTAAAGCAATAGCTTCCAATGGATTTGTATTATTAAGCTGGGGTACTGCAACAGAAGTTAACAATTATGGATTTTATGTAGAACGTTCAAATATTTCGTTGATATTTAATGAAATTGGATTTGTCCCGGGCAACGGAAATTCTAATTCACCAAAGAATTATGTATTTATTGATTCTACTTTGTTTCATGAAGGAAAATATTTTTATCGGTTAAAGCAAATTGATATCGACGGACATTTTCAGTTTTCTGATACCATTATGGTGGATTATCATTTAACAGGAATAAAAGAAAATAGAGATAAAAATGAGATAACTTTCAATGATGTTTTTGAAAAAGGAAGTTATGTTATTAGAATTAGCAATAAAAATTCAGTATCCGGGAACTTATTTCTTTACTCAATAATTGGAGAAAAAAAATTTGAAGCATATATAGAGTCAGATAATTCAACTATTATCATTCCAAATAATTGTTCAAGTGGGATTTATATTTTAGTATTTACAGTGAATTCAAAAATCATACAAATGAAAAAAATAGTTATAGTAAAATGAAAAACTATATTTCATTTGCGGAGCTAATAAAATAAAAAAATAATTTATCAAGCTATTCTTTAAAATTTTTTTAGATGCAATAATTTTATAATTTTGGTTTAGAAGTATAAAATTAAATTATTATTGAATTCACAAATTGACATTAATATGAATTTTTTTGAAAGAAGAAAAAAATTGAAAAGTGCAAATTATCTTGAACTCACCCCTGTTCATTTAATGAAATATGAATCAGATGAAAACAACTTCGTAACAATTCACATACCTAAGTTTAATAGTAGCTTTAGTTTTAAATATATCATGCCCAGATTGAAAAATCCATTTATAAAACTAAAACTTGATGAATTAGGTTCTGCTGCGTGGCTTGAAATTGATGGTAAAAAGAAAGTATTAGAAATTGCAGATAGACTCACTCAAAAATTTGGGTCTAAAGTTCAGCCTGTTGAAGAAAGATTAACTAAATTTTTAACACAACTATATGAACAAAGATTAATAACATTTGAAGAAATTAAAGGAGAATAATTATGGGAGAAATATTAGGGCATTTGAAACCATCTCTTCTATGGAACCATTTTGAAGAAATTTGCAAGCGTCCACATCCTTCAAGAAAAGAAGAGAAAGTTGCTGAGTATGTAATTTCAATTGCAAAAAAGAATGGCTTGAAGTATAAGAGAGATGATTTTGGAAATATTGTAATTACAAAGAAGGCAACATTAGGAAAGGAAAATTTAATTCCTGTTGTTCTGCAGGGACATCTTGATATGGTTGCAGAAAAAAATGCAGATGTTCAGCATGATTTTGATAGAGATCCCATTCAACCATATGTAGATGGTGATTGGGTAAAAGCAAAAGGGACAACA
This sequence comes from Melioribacter sp., assembly GCA_029907415.1. Taxonomy (GTDB): domain Bacteria; phylum Bacteroidota; class Ignavibacteria; order Ignavibacteriales; family Melioribacteraceae; genus Rosettibacter; species Rosettibacter primus. The sequence continues at coordinate 2,503 of JARYLX010000087.1, read as the reverse complement.
CTTGGCTCTGATAATGGAATTGGAGTAGCTGCTGCTCTTGCAGTTCTTGAATCTAATGACATTGAACATGGACCACTTGAAGCTTTATTTACTTTGGATGAGGAAACGGGATTGAATGGGGCGCAAGCTCTTAAACCTAATTTTCTCAATGCTAAAATATTAATTAATCTCGATTCAGAAGAGGATGGAGATTTATACATCGGTTGTGCAGGAGGACAAACAACAACTGCAAAATTTGTCTTCAAACCATCTGAAATTCCTGCAAATACTACTGCTCTCGAAATCAAAATTACTGGATTGAAAGGCGGGCATTCGGGACTGGATATTAACACTGGAAGAGGAAATGCAATAAAATTAATGGCTCGCCTACTTCATGAGTTGAATTATAAATTTGGGATTAGATTAGTAAATATAAATGGTGGTAGCAAACATAATGCAATTCCGCGTGAATGTTTTTCAATAATTAGAGTATCTAACAAAATATTAAATGATGTTGTTGGTTATATTGAAAATTATAACAACATAGTTCGAAGTGAGATGTCAACAGTTGAGCCAAATTTAAATGTTACAGCAACAGAAATAAAAAATCGTTCAAAAGTTATGGATAAAACGACTGCAACAAATTTGATTAACTCTCTTTATGGTATTCAAAATGGTGTAATTAAAATGAGTGCAGAGATTGAAGGACTGGTTGAAACCTCTTCGAATTTAGCTGTTGTTACTACAAAAGGAAAAACTGTAGAGATTATTACAAGCCAAAGAAGTTCAGTGGAAACTGAAAAACATGATATATCAAATGCAATTTCATCAGTTTTTAATTTAGCAAAAGCCGAAGTTCATCAAAAAGATAGCTATCCAGGATGGAAGCCCGATGTTAATTCACAGATACTTCAAATAATGAAAAATGTATACAAAAATTTATATGGAAGTGAACCACACGTAAAAGCAATCCATGCAGGACTTGAATGTGGAATTATTAAAGAAAAATTTCCTGAAATGGATATGATTTCATTCGGTCCAACTATAATTGGAGCCCATTCTCCAGATGAAAGGGTTCAAATCAGTACGGTTGAAAAATTCTGGAATACATTAGTTAATGTATTAAAAAATATACCAGAGCAATCAACAGTATAAAATGAATTTGCTCTTAAAAAAAGCAAGAGTATAGAGCAATAATTTAGAATATAATTCTTGATTCTGTTATGCTCTCTGCTCTTGCTTCAGTAAAATTATAAAGTGGGAATTAAATTTATTATTAAATAAAAGTGATTTACAATTTTGCTTTGCTTTCTTCCCAGTATTTATCCATTTCCTTTAGTGAAGATTCTGTTAAATTTTTTCCGCTTTCTTTTATCTTATTTTCAACATAATTAAATCTTGCTATAAATTTTTCGTTTGTAATTCTCAAAGCATTTTCAGGATTGATTCCAAGAAATCTTGCATAATTTGTAAGAGCAAAGAAAACATCTCCAAGTTCTTCTTCTAATTTTTTTTGGTCCCCACTTTTTTCACATGCATGCATTTCGTTAATTTCTTCTATAACTTTTTTCCATACATCTTCTTTATTATTCCAATCAAAACCAATTTTAGAAGCTTTTTCCTGTAAACGGTATGCTCTTGCAAGTCCAGGTAAATTTTTAGGAACTCCTTCCAAAATTGAATCTCTTCCTTCAGATAATTTAATTTCTTCCCAGTTCTTTACAATATCTTCAGTCCCATTGACTTTTACATCTCCAAAAACATGCGGATGACGACGAATTAATTTTTCTCGGATAGTATCTATTACATCATTGATATTAAAATGATTTTCTTCTTCTGCAATAACAGAATGAAAAAGTATGTGTAGCAATAAATCTCCAAGTTCAGTTTTAATTTCTTTGTAATCTTTTTCATCTATTGCTTCTATTAATTCATAAGTTTCTTCAATTGTAGCAGCTTTAATTGAATCGTGAGTTTGTTCTCTGTCCCATGGACATTCTTTTCTTAGTCTTTTCATAATGTTGTATAGTTCTTCAAATTTTTCCCCTGTCATATTCTAACCTTTTTTTGCTGCAAAGATAAATAATGAGTTCGATAAAAAGCTAATTCAAAATTTTTTAATAATATCAAAAAAATATTTTCAATATATTTGCATTGAAATTAAGGAGGAGTAAAAATGTATGAACAAAAAATTCGAGAAATATTAGGATATGATTTGCCAAATACTCCCAAACCATTAGCAGCTTATGTTCCAGCAAATCAAATTGGTGACTTAGTTTATACATCAGGGCAACTTCCCATTAAAAATGGGAAATTAATAGCTGAAGGCAAAGTAGGTTATGAGGTAAGTGAAGAAAAAGCAATAGAATGTGCGCAGCTTTGTGCAATAAATTGTTTAAGTGCAATTAAATCATTAATTGGCAGCCTGGATAGAATTGAACAAATTGTGAAATTAACTGTATTTGTAAATTCCAGAATAGGATATTCATCCCAGCCCAAAGTTGCAAATGGAGCTTCGGAGTTT
>JARYLX010000086.1 GCA_029907415.1 Melioribacter sp. | reverse complement strand
TACTCTTATTCCTCCTTTTGTCTCCGGCAGAAATTTATTTGCTACTCATGAAGGGAGATTAATTCTTATTGGGGTTTCAATTTGTGTTGTTGGTATTGCAATAGTTGGATATGCAGGCGTATTGAGGTCTCGTAATATGCCTGAAGAAGATAGAAAAAAAGCAATAAAAGATTTTGCACTTAAAAAAGGTTTGTTAATCGCTGTTCTCTCAGGATTAATGAGTGCTTGTTTTAATTATGGAATTAATGGAATTCCAGGAGTTATTGATGCCGGTTATGCAATTCAAAAGGTTGCTGCAGAATATAATACTGACCCTTTGTTTGTTGTTAATCCTGCATACATCTTTGTAATGTTTGGAGGATTTTTAACAAACTTTGTCTATTGCATGTATCTGAATTTTAAGAATAAGACTTTTCGTGACTATTATTCAGTTGATAAAAAAGTTTTAGTCAATAATTTATTATTCTGTTTATTAGGTGGAACACTCTGGTATTTGCAATTCTTTTTCTTTGGAATGGGACAAAGTAAACTTACTGCCGAAATGTTTGTATTTGGCTGGAGTATATTGATGGCTTTGAATATTCTTTTCAGTAATGTCTGGGGAATTCTATTAAAAGAATGGAAGGGCGCAGGCACAAAAACAATTTCTACTTTAATACTTGGTCTTGTTCTTCTTATTCTGTCAACTTTCGTAATTAAATTATAATTCTACTAAACTTTTGGAGGTTCTGATGAAAAACGAAAAATCAATTGAACAATTATATCAAAAAGCTAAAGAACTTTATGCTGAACTTGGCATTGATACAGATGAAGTTTTGAAAAAGCTAAATGATATAAAAATTAGTTTGCATTGTTGGCAAGCTGATGATGTTGGAGGATTTGAAACACCTGATTCTGAATTAAACGGTGGTGGAATTCAGGTGACTGGGAATTATCCGGGAAAAGCAAGAACATTAGAACAACTACGTACAGATTTGGAAAAAGTCATGAGTCTCCTTCCGGGCAAACAACGCCTTAATCTTCATGCTATTTATGGAGATTTTCAAGGTAAAAAAGTTGACCGCGACCAAATTGAAGTAAAACATTTTCAAAGCTGGATTGATTGGGCAAAGAAATTAAATATTGGTATTGATTTTAATCCAACTTGTTTTTCTCACCCTTATGCTGATGACGGCTTTACTCTTTCAAGTAAAAATGAACAACATCGTAAATTCTGGATAGAACATGTAAAAAGAACAAGAGAAATTGCCGCTGAAATTGGTAAACAATTAGGAACTCCATGCATTAATAATATTTGGATTCCAGATGGTTCAAAAGATATTCCTGTTGACCGTTATACTCATCGAGCTTTGTTGAAAGATTCTCTTGATGAAATTTTTAAAATTGATTATCCAAAAAATTATTTGAAAGATTCACTTGAAAGTAAATTATTTGGCATTGGTTCTGAATCAATGGTTGTTGGCTCTCATGAGTTCTACATGGGTTATGCTGTAAAAAATAATAAAATGATTTGTATTGACTGCGGTCATTTTCATCCTACTGAACAGATAGGAGATAAAATTTCATCATTGCTTCTTTTTGTTGATGAATTGTTATTACATATAAGTCGTGGTGTTCGATGGGATAGCGACCATGTAGTAATATTTAATGATGAAATTCAACTAATTGCACAGGAAATTGTAAGAGCAAATGCTTTGAACCGTGTAAATATTGGACTCGACTTTTTTGATGGTTCAATTAATCGTATCGGTGCTTATGTAATTGGAACAAGAGCAACTCAATTGGCATTTTTATATGCAATGTTAGAACCAACAAAGATGTTAAGAGAATTAGAAGAAAATGGAAAATTCTTTGAACGTCTGGCTTATCTCGAAATTATGAAGACAAAACCATTTGGAGCAATTTATGATTACTACTGCATGATAAATAATGTGCCTATCGGCGAAGATTATATTAAAGAAATTCAGAAGTATGAAGCTGAAGTATTAAGTAAAAGAACTTAATGTTAATGGTATTTATCAAAAAGTAATTTTCATTTTAGCAACCTGCCTAGCATGAAAAATATTTTGGGATGCATTTCAATTAATAATGAGTAATAAGTGAGTTATATTCTGAGATATCTTTCATTTTAGATAATTCCAATCAAAAAAATCTTTATTAAATCATCTTTTTTAATCAAATTTATCTTTGATTTTTAATATGCAGGGAAGATAATATGAACAGAAGGGATGCAATTAAAAAAACTGCTGGTGCTATTGCTTTAACTGCATTTGCACCTGCTCTAATTCCCAATATTTTTATTTCGAAATTTGGTCCTAAAAAAGAATTTAATGTTTTGAAATATGGTGCACGAGGAGATGGAAAAACATTAGATACTCATGCAATTCAAGAAGCAATAAATAAAGCATCAACTTATGGTAAACAATCAAAAGTAATTATTCCTGAAGGATACAAATTTCTTATTGGGACGCTCGAACTAAAAAGTGGAATTGAGTTTTTTATAGACCAGGGAGCAGAGTTATTGATAAGCACAGAACAAATACATTATAAAAATTCTGCTGTAATTTATGCAGATGGAAGCGAAGAAATTACAATATCTGGTTATGGTAATATAGAAGGGCAAGCACTAAAATTTATGTCGCATTATGAAGAAGAAAATGAATGGTGGATTCCCAAAAATTGGCGTCCCAAAATGTTTATTTTAAAAAATTGCAAGAACCTCTATCTCAAAAATTTTTCTTTCAGCAATGCTCCAGAATGGGGATTGCACATGCTTGGTTGTGAAGATGTAGTTGTAGATGGAATAAAAATTAGAAATTATCTTAATGTTCCTAATTGTGATGGAATTGACCCTGACCATTGCAGAAATGTTGAAATCAAAAATTGTGATATTGTATGCGGAGATGATGCAATTGTAATTAAAGCTACAAAACAGGAAAAAGATTATGGACCATCATCAAAAATACATGTTCATGATTGTATTCTTGAAACACAGGATTCAGGATTAAAAATAGGTACTGAAACAACTTCCGATATTAATGATATTATTTTTGAGAATTGTAAAATTAAATCAAGCTGCAGAGGATTAAATATTCAACTTCGCGATAATGGAATCGTAAGTAATATTGTCTTTAGGAATATTGAATTTGTTTCAAGATATCATTCAAATCCGTGGTGGGGACGAGGCGAAGCAATTTCTTTTACTGCGATTCCAAGAAATAACGATACTAATATTGGGAAAATATCAAATGTAATTGTGAAAGATGTGAAAGGTAAATCAGAAAATAGTATAAGAATTAATGGAACAAAAGAAAGTATTATTGAAAATGTATTACTTGAAAATGTATCTTTAGAAATTGGAAGATGGACTAATTATAAAGGCGGCCTTTTTGATAATCGTCCAACAAATGTTTATGAACCAATTGAGTATTGTGATAACCCGGCTATAAGCATTAAATATGCTAATGATGTTAAAATTATGAATTCTTCTGTTAAATGGATTGATAACTTGCCAGAATATTTTAGTAATGCAATTAAAGTAGAAAAGTCCAGTAATATTAAGATAAAAGATTTTAACGGCAAAGCTGCACATCCAGATAAATATGAGGATATAATTTTTCTAAAGGAATAATTATGAAAAAATTGTTAATCTTTTTTGCATGGTTGATTTCAATATCATTTACATATCATGATAGAGAAGATAAAATATTCCCAGTATTTCAATTTCCTCTCAACAAAATTCCTGTTATAGATGGCAAAGCTGATGATTGGGAAGTTGTGCCGGATTCCTTTACAATTGGCATTGAACAATTGTGGGAGGATTCGGGTAAACAGCAATCAATAAATAAAAAAAATCTCGATGTAAAAATTAAAGTTGGATGGGTTAAAGGTTTGAATCGATTATATTTTTTATATGAAGCATATGATGATTACTGGAGTTTTAGCAGAGCAGACCACCATAATGATATTTTTGAAGTAGTGGTTGATGGAGATTTATCAGGTGGTCCTCTTGTAGACCATGTCCATTATAAAGTATGGACTCCAGAAGCTGTAGGTCAGGATAGAGTAAAACTTGATTCTCGAATATCTCCTCAAGACGAACACTGGTTAATGCATGGAGTTCATGCTCAAAATTATCATATCTTTACACCTCCAGGAAATAAGGATTGGTGTATGGTTTGGGGAGTTCAACCTTGGATTAAAGAATTTCCATATTCATTAGCAGCTTATAATTATGATTTCAAAAAAAGTGGTGAATCCGGTAAATTAACTCTCGAATTTTATATTACTCTTTTTGACTATGCTCCTGCTGATGGACCTTCAAGAGCAGTTGAATCAAAATTAGAGGAAAATAAATTGATAGGTTTATCGTGGGCAATTATTGATTATGATGATTCTTCATCTCAAAATAATGGTTTCTGGAATCTTTCGCGTCATCATACAATGTATGGAAATGCTTCGTATCTGTGTCTTTTTAAACTGATGCCGCTTCTTCCACAATTTCTTCCTAAATTAAAAGCAAACTGGAATTTTCAAATTATTGACTTCGAAAAAAGAATTGTAGCTTTTAAAGATTTATCAATAGGTAATATTAAAATATGGAAATGGAATTTTGGAGATGGAGATTTTTCGTATGAGCAGAATCCTGTTTATCAATATAAAAAAGGTGGAGATTATAATGTAACACTATATGTTGAAGGTCCTGATGGCAAAGATTCACTTACAAAAGTTTGGGATGTAGCTTTTAAATAATATTAATCTTCTTGTTCTCTTAACATCAAAGGAGAAGCAATGAAAAAAATTAGTTTTGTAATTATTCTGTTATTAACATTTTATGTTAACAGTTTTACACAGGATAATAATTTAAATCTCATAACAAATGTTTTGAATAGAAATAAAATTTCGTTAAATGGACGATGGAATTATATTGTTGACCCCTATGAAAATGGATATTATAATTATCGAAGGGAACCTTATGATGAATCAGAATTTCCTTCGGGTGGATTTTTTCTTAATCAAAAGCAAAAAGATAAATCAGAACGAATTGAATATGACTTCGATTTATCACCGTCTATGACAATTCCTGGCGACTGGAATTCACAGGTTAACGAATTAAAATTTTATGAAGGAACAATCTGGTTCAAAAGAACTTTTGAAGTTAATAAAAAAGAGAACAAAAGATATTTCCTTTATTTTGGTGCTGTTAATTATGAAGCGCATGTTTACCTTAATGGAAAGAAACTCGGAATGCATATAGGCGGATTTACTCCTTTTAATTTTGAAGTCACAAATCTGCTGAATGATGGCGAGAACTTTGTTATTGTAAAAGTTGATAATGTTCGAAGAATTGATGGAGTGCCTACAATAAATACAGACTGGTGGAACTATGGTGGAATTACACGAGATGTTTTTCTGATAGAAACTAATTCAACTTTTATTCAGGATTATAAAATTCAATTAAGTAAAGATAATAATCAATTAATAGAGGGTTTTGTTCAATTAAATGGAGAAGAAAAAAAACAAAGTGGTTTTGTCATAATTTCTAAAACAAATATCAAACATAAAATTTCAACAGATGATAATGGTTATGCAGAATTTAGAATCCCAGTTAAAGATTTAACTCTTTGGTCACCTGAAAATCCATTTCTTTATGATATTCAAATTGTAATGAATACTGATTCTATCTATGACCAGATAGGATTTCGTACAATAGCAGTTAAAGGAAATGATATTTTGCTTAATGGGAAACCAATTTTTTTGAGAGGAATTTGCATTCATGAAGAAAATCCATTAAAACAAGGAAGAGCATACAGCGAAGGGGAAGCTTTCATGCTTTTAAATTGGGCTAAAGAATTGAATTGTAATTATGTTCGATTAGCACATTATCCACATAATGAATATATGATAAGAACTGCAGAAAAATTAGGATTACTTGTTTGGGAAGAAATACCTGTTTACTGGACAATTCAATGGAATAATGAAAAAACATTAAATAATGCTCTCAATCAATTAACTGAAATGATATTGAGAGATAAAAACAGAGCAAATATTATAATCTGGTCAATTGGCAATGAAACACCTGTAACTCAAGAAAGATTAAAATTTATGAAGGCGCTTGCTGATAAAGCAAGGAAATTAGATGATACAAGATTAATTTCTGCTGCTCTGCAAGTTTATAATCTTAAAGACAATCCTGATGTATATGTTATGGATGACCCATTAGGAGAATTTCTTGATGTTGTTTCATTTAACGAATACATAGGTTGGTATGAAGGTAAACCAGAAAAACTCGCAAATATTAAATGGCAATTTAAATATGATAAACCAATTTTAATAAGTGAAACAGGAGCTGGTGCATTACAGGGATTTTATGCTGATAGTTTGACTGTGTGGTCAGAAGAATATCAAGAATATTTTTTCAAAATGCAGATTAATATGATTAAAAGATTAAATCAAGTTAAAGGATTTACACCATGGATACTTGTAGATTTCCGTTCACCAAGAAGGCAGCATCCTGTTTATCAAAACTTTTGGAATAGAAAAGGACTTATTTCAAGTTCTGGCATAAAGAAAAAAGCTTTTTATATATTAAAAAATTTTTATCAAGAAATTTCCAGCAAAAATATACTAAAGTGAAAAACTGAAAAATCAATTTCACAAATAAATTAGCAATTTATCTAGCTTAGCTGAATTATCTTTATAATTCCTGTCTTGACTACCGCATAATAAAATAGTTTGTTGCTTATTATTAGATAAGTGCAAACTAAATCCTTCCTGACGTATCATATCTGTGAAAAACATAAACTTATCTCCAAAGACTTGATCAAGAAAAACAAATCAATATTTTTTTAAAAAATTTATTTTTATCGTAATAAGCTATCACAAAAGATAATTCAAAAAAGTATCTGTCGAAGTTTATTAAGATTGTAAATTTATGTTTTTATAAAATTGATTAATACTACATTGGTTCAGTTAACAATTTTAAATGGAAATTGAAAAATCATAATTTATTAGAGTAATCCCAATACAAAATGAAATTTCTGCATATTAGGTTTCACTCACAAAAAATTTTATATAAACTTTTTTATGATAAAAGAAATTCAATTTCTTAACAACGTAACGAATTTTCATATAATGAAATTCATAGATTATTTTATACTGGAGTTATCAAATAGTATTTATATAACAATCAGAGATTATTATATTTATACATAAGATAACTTATGGAAATTAATTTTTATGATTGCCTTCGATACTCAATATTATTAAAAATATTTAAATAGGAGGGGGTATGAGGAAGAAAATTTTTATAACATTGTCTTTATTATTGTCTATATCCCAAATTATTAATGCACAAAATCAAGTATGGATAATTTACAATCGTGATAATTCTCTCCTACCATCAAATTCAATATTTGCATTTTCGATTGATTCTACAGGCAATAGATGGATAGGAACTTTAGATTCAGGCTTAGTAAGATTTGATGGTAAGAATTGGATGATATACAATATTCAAAGATCTAATTTCCCTTCTAATACAGTTTATTCAATCATAATTGATAATTTGAATAACAAATGGATTACTACTGGAAATGGTTTAGTAAAATTAAATGAAACAACTATAGAACATAACAATTTCAATATACCTGTAGATTTTCTTTGTGGGGCTCTTGATAAATTAAATAATATCTGGATTGGAACTGGACGTCCAATTTTTCAGATCGGAGCAGGTATGATAAAATACGATGGTATTACTCCGATCATATTCAATGAATCTAATTCAAGCTTACCATCAGATTTTGTTTTTTCATTAGCTGTTGATAATGAAAATAGAAAGTGGATAGGCACCAATAGTGGACTTGCTGTATATGATGATTCTAAATGGGAAATGTATATATTTATGCTCTCTTAGAGATTCTACTAATTCTGTTTTTTGCCGAATAACTTCCTTGAAATCAATTTTACTATTACCTGATATTATACCAGAAAAATTCCGATGATTTGCAATGTGAAATTGTTCTGCTGTTCTTATTAATGTTTTAGAAGGAACACAGCCAACATTAACACAGGTACCGCCAATAGGAAGTCCATCATTAATCATCAAAACTTTTTTCTCAAGTTCACTTGCTTTTATAGCTGCAGAAAAAGCAGCCGAGCCGCCGCCGATTATTATTAAATCAAAGTTCGTTGTTCCAAATTTGGTATCATCTATTTCACCAACAACCTTATAGTGTCCGGTTGAATTGATTGCATCAATTATTTCTTTTGGAGAAATTTTTTCGTTATCAAACTGAAACTCACCTTTTTTATCGGGAAAGCTTACAGATTTAGAAATTGCCCTTTAATTGCTGATAATCTCTTTTCAATTGTCTTTGCGCAATGCTCGCAAGTCATTCCGCTGATTTCTAATTTTATTGTTTCAAAAGCCATACTTTCTCCTTATTATTTTTTTGTGACTCTTAGTGGCTTCTCGGTGGTTCTCTGTGTAACAAAAATACTTACACGGAGTAACACAGAGATTGCACAGAGAACCACAGAGTTTTATTGATTGATGTTTTCGACAGATTTTATTTTGTAACCAGCTTTTTCTTCAACGATGCTGTCCAGGGGTTGCCGAGCGAGCCAGTGTCGCTAAGGTCGCTGGCGACGAGATCGGCGCCGAGCCGGTCGATGGACTTGGCGTGGGCCGGGTCGCGGAAGAAGGCGCGAATGGTCTCCCCCTGTTGGAGCAGGCGTGGGACGAAGCGGTTGCCGACACCTCCAATCGCACTGGTGACGAGGATGGTCATGGGAACCTCCGTGGTTCGATGTGCCGTCGGGCACAAATGCGTTCTGCGATTTCATCCACCGCAACGGCGAGTTTCGTGCACTGTATCTCAAAGAGCGTGTGGAGTGTCGTGAACATGGGTCACATGACGTTCAAGTGGTAATTGTGCGCCTTGAGGTAGAGCGTGTAGGTTAGTTGCGAGAAGCACTGAGAGGACTTAAACAACTGAGCCTAGTGATTGCTTGGTCATAATTTTCTTCTTTGTAAGTGACATCGACAGATGCGTGTACCGCCCAACGGCGTTGTTTTTAAGCCGCCGCCCATAACAGCAATGCAACTTTGAATAGACAACGCCAATGATTTTATAAAAACTTTTTTATTACAACCTACTTCAAAGCGTAATTAACTTTTACAATGAAACTTTTTATTTGCACAAATGCCAACCAGTTGAAAGTGATAGGCTTGTAAAACGGGTTATGCGTATTTTCATATTTTAACGGCAGATTTTATTTGCCGCTTTTCTTGCTTTAAGAGCTAAATCTTTATTGTTACAATTGACTTCAAATCGGACTAATGAATTACAAGCATTCTCTCCACCAATATTCTCAAGTGCATCTATGATTGTACTAACTACCTTTGATTCATTTTCAGTAAGATTTTTAGCTATATATCCATTCAATTTCTCAATTAACAAAGAAGATGCCTTGCTTGATTTTAACAACCCCAATTTTGTAATTGTAGAAATAATAGTAGCGCTGTCAGTATTACTTTTAGAAGTGAGAACATTCAAATATTCTCTTTCTCGAATTTCATTGGCTTTTTCATTTGCTGGAGCTTCAGTAAATAATTATGAAATATATTTTTCTGGACTGATGCCAACGAAATAGTAAATTAAAGTATAAGAAAGCATCAATATGTTAAGTATAAATATTACTACAAAAGCTCGTTTGGATTGAGTAGGTAAACTTTGATTAATACCTATACTATCTTTTTTTATTTCAGCAATAAAATCTCTAAAGAAAAGAATAAGAACAAATATTATTACAGCCCAACCAGTAATTGACATCCAAAGCCAATGCTTAGTGGAACCGATGAAAATCATTAAAATAAAAGGAAGTAGGTAAAAAACTACTCTGAGCAGATTAGTAAGCAAGTTCAATATCTTTTTTGCAACTTCCTCGAATGTTTTAATTAGATAGTCTAAGAATTTATAAAAAGCATTGAGAGTTATATCCAACATATTGATAATTCTATCTAGTACTTTCACAATAGAGTCTAATACTTTTTGAATGTTTACTGACATTGTGTAACCTCTTTGTTATCTATAATAAATATGTAATATCTCATACGCATAACGGCGCTGCAACTAAAGCGCTGCCCAGAACTACAATGCAACACTGAAAAGCTTTGCCGATAATTATTTATAAATTCATTTTATCTACTA
>JARYLX010000085.1 GCA_029907415.1 Melioribacter sp. | reverse complement strand
TAATTTTCAATTGCAAAATCTATGTTTTCTGTATGCTGTTCTTAAAAAAGCGTTACTTTTTAGTCAACCCTGGAAAAAATTATGTTCCTGCACTATAATCGTTAATATATTTTATTTGTTCTTTAGTAAGCTTATCTATTTTATATCCCATCGTTTTCAATTTAATCTCTGCAATTTCCTGGTCTTGTTCTTCGGGAATTTCAAGAACTTGAGGTTCTAATTTAATTCCTTTTTGTTGGTATTGAACTAATCTTAATTGAGACATAAATTGATTTGCAAAGGACATATCCATTACTTCAGATGGATGGCCTTCTGCAGCTGCGAGATTTACAAGTCTTCCCTTTGCCAGCAAATAAATTCTTCTTCCATCTTTTAAAATATACTCTTCATTATTTGGTCTAACAGTTCTTTTTGATTTACTTAATTGTTCAAGGTGAGGAATATTTATTTCACAGTCGTAATGGCCTGTATTGCAGACAATTGCACCATCTTTCATAACTTTGAAGTGTTTTGATGTAATAACATCTTTAACGCCTGTTGCAGTAATAAAAATATCACCAATTTTTGCAGCCTCATCCATAGGCATAACACGATGTCCGTCAAGTGCAGCTTTAAGAGCAGCTGTTGGTTTTACTTCTGTTATGATTACATTTGCTCCCATACCGGCAGCCCGCATTGCAACTCCGCGTCCACAATGACCATAACCCGCAACTACAAAATTTTTACCTGCAAGTAAAACAGAAGTAGCTCTTAAAATGCCATCTATTGATGATTGACCTGTTCCATAAACATTATCAAAATCCCATTTGGTTTCTGCATCATTTACAGCAATGACGGCATATAGTAATTTATTTGCTGCTGCCATTGCGCGTAGTCTATGAACACCGGTAGTAGTTTCTTCAGTTCCACCAATTATATTTTTTGCAAGATCAGGATATTTATTATGAACAGTAAAAATTAAATCGGCTCCATCATCTAAGGTTAGGTTTGGTTTTATTCGAAGTGTTTGTTCGATAGACCAATAGAACTCCTTAACATTTTGACCATGCCATGCATAAATTTCAATTCCATTTTTTGCCAGAGCCGCAGCAATTTCATCCTGAGTAGAAAGCGGGTTGCAGCCGCTCCAGCTAACCTGTGCACCAGCAGCTTTTAATGTTTCAATTAAAACAGCAGTTTCTTTTGTAACATGAAGACATCCGGCAATTTTATAGCCTTTAAGAGGTTTAGTTTTAGAATATTTTTCTCTTAATGCCATTAAAACAGGCATGCGTGATTCTGCCCATTCTATTTTCTTTCTTCCTTCTGATGCTAATTTTAAATCTCTTACTTTGTATTTGCCTTCTTTGAAATCCATAATGGTAATACTCCTTTAACGAATTATTTTTTTGAATGTTGAAACGAGGTCTAATTTTTCCCAAGTAAAATCTTTATCATTTCTGCCAAAGTGACCATATGCAGAAGTTTTATGATAAATTGGTCTGCGTAGTTTTAATCTTTCAATAATACCACGTGGAGTTAAATCAATTTCTTTTTTGATAATCTTTGCAAGTTCAATATCAGGAATAACACCTGTTCCTTTTGTATTTATAAAAACAGAAACAGGTTGTGCTACTCCAATTGCATAAGCAAGCTGAACGAGACATTCTTTAGCAAGACCTGCAGCTACAATGTTTTTTGCGATATGACGCGCAGCATAAGTTGCACTTCTATCAACTTTAGAAGGGTCTTTGCCAGAAAATGCACCGCCACCGTGAGGAGCCCAGCCCCCATATGTATCAACTATAATTTTTCTCCCTGTTAAACCGCTATCACCATGTGGACCACCAATTTCAAATCTTCCCGTTGGATTAACAAAAAATTTTGTTTTCTTGTCAAGAAAATTTTCGGGTATTACTTTTTTAATTACATTTTCTATAACATCTTCCTTAATTCTTTTTTGACTTACATTTGGGTCGTGTTGTGTTGAGACCACGATAGCATCAACACGAATTGGATTATTATCGTCATCAAATTCAATTGTTACCTGAGATTTTGCATCAGGTCTAAGATAAGGCATCTCGTCTGGTGAATTTTTTCTGATATCGGCAAGTCTTTTAACAAGTTTATGAGCAAAGATTATTGGCATTGGCATAAACTCTGGAGTCTGGTCGCAAGCATAACCGAACATTAAACCTTGGTCGCCTGCACCACCTTTATCAACACCCATAGCAATATCAGGTGATTGAGCATGAATTGAATTAATTACACCGCAGGATTCCGCGTCAAATTTATATTCTGCTTTTGTATAACCAATATTTCTTATAGTAGTTCTTACAATATGTTCTATATCCAGGTAAGCATTTGTAGAAATTTCTCCACCTACAACAACGAGTCCAGTTGTAACAAATGTTTCGCATGCTACTCTGCCTTCAGGGTCTTGTTTTAATACTGAATCTAAAACAGCATCCGAAATAGCATCACAAATTTTATCTGGATGTCCTTCTGATACAGATTCTGATGTAAATAAGTATGGCATTTATAACCTCAACTATTTTATTAGAAAAATTCTATTTCTGACGAATCACCAGCATTTAATTTTTTGAAATTCCCTTTGATAATTGCATTGCTTCCAATAATTGAATTTTCCAGCATAGCTTTATCAATCTTCGCACCTGAACTTATAATCGAATTTTTAATAATAGAATCAGTAATTATACAATCTTCTGAAATTGTTGTGAATGGACCAATAACAGAATTTTTTATTAATGCACTTTCGGAAATAAATACTGGATGATTTATCACAACATCATTGTAGGTTTTAGTAAAATGATTTTTTGTTAGTAAAAATTGATTTGTTGATAATAATGTTTCTGGTTTACCACAGTCATACCATCCTTCAACATGAAATGTTGTAATTACCTCGCCGCGTTCAATCATTAACTGTAAAGCATCTGTTAATTGATATTCGCCTCGTGTTCTAATATCTTTTTTGATTATTTCATCTAAACATTCTTTCAACAACTTTGAATTAGCAATGTAGTAAAGTCCAACAAGTGCAAGATTGGAAACGGGCGTTTGCGGCTTTTCGATTAACTTAATAATTCTATTATTTTCACAAACAGCAACACCAAATCTGGAAGGGTCGTCAACAACTTTAACACCAAGTGATGTTACTTTTTGCAATAAAACATTTTTTAAGTTAACATCAAAAATTGTATCGCCAAGAATTATAAAAATATCATCATCATCAAAAGTTGGAGATGCCATATAAATTGCATGACCAAGGCCAAGAAGTTCTTCCTGTACGACGAACTTTGCTTCTAATTGTTTATAATTTTTATTTATATACTCAATAATTTTTTCTCCCATGTAACCAATAATAAAAGTGGCTTTGGTAATGTTCTCAGAGATAATCTTATCGACAATATGACCCAGAATTGGTTTACCACCAACATTTAACAAAACTTTTGGGAGTGAATAAGTGTGTGGTTTTAATCTTGTACCAAATCCAGCTGCAGGTATTACCGCTCTCAATAACTACTTCCTTTTTTTTACATTCTCAATTTAATTAATAAGGTATCGTTTATCAAATAAGTGATTGTGCATCATAGAAAATCTAAAATTATTTTATGATATTGAAGAAGTAAAACTCATATTCTTGCCAAAAATTTTTTAAGGTATATAAAAAGGAGATTAAATTTATGAATAACTCTGAAAATACATTAAAATATGTATATACATTTGTCTTTAATGATGGAAGAGAAAAGAAATTTGAGATACTGCTTGACAGAAAAACATTGAACATAATATCAAAGGAACAAAAAGAAATTGTTCAATGGGCAAAGCGCGAGCAATTTAAATGTGCGAATGATTTATGCAATTCTATGCACAATGAATATTGTCCAATTGCAGTAAATATTGACAACATAATTAAATTTTTTAGTGATACTAATTCATACGAAACAGTTAAGATTTATGCAGAAGTTGATGAAAGAACTTATTATAAAGAAACATCAGTTCAAAAAGGAATAAGCAGTTTAATTGGAATTATAATGCCTACAAGTGGATGCCCTGTTCTTGCAAAATTAAAACCACTCACAAGATTTCATCTTCCATTTGCTTCAATCGAAGAGACGGAATTTCGAGTTATTGGAATGTATTTATTTGTGCAGTATATGATTATGCAAAGAGGAGGTGAACCTGATTGGGAAATGAAAAAATTGAAACAGATTTATGAAGATATTCTTAAAATTAATAGAACGCTTTCTGAAAAAGTAGCCAACCTTGAAAACAAGGATGCAAGTATAAATGCCATTGTTGCACTCGATAATTTTGCACAATTCATAACAAGCAGTCTTGAATATAATGACCTAACAGATTTCGAAGATATTTTTAAAGAGTGGCTTGAATAATTTATATCAAAATTTTTTTAAATACCTTTGAATATTAGACTAAAACGGGGAGCAAATGAGTATAGATAGAAAATTATACATTTATGAATTAAATTGTGATAATATCACAGTTCATTAAATAAAATAATTGTATTAATTTTATTGCAGCATTTTATTATTAAAAATATGTATAGTATAGAAGTAATAAATCTTACAAAGAAATTTGATTCGTTTACTGCAGTAGATAATATTTCATTTAATGTTAAAGAGGGAGAGATATTTGGATTTCTTGGTGCTAATGGTGCGGGAAAGTCAACCACAATTAGAATGTTATGTGGAATTCTTGAACCGACATCTGGCGATGCAATTGTTGGAGGCTGCAGTGTAGTTGAAAATCCTGATAGAGTAAAATTAAATATTGGTTATATGTCTCAAAAATTTTCTCTTTATAATGATTTAACAGTTGAAGAAAACATAGAATTTTTTGGCGGCATTTATGGATTGCATGGAAAAATTTTGAGAGAGAAAAAAGATTGGGTATTAAAAATTTCTTATTTGAAAGGAAATGAAAAATTATTAACAGGTTCACTGCCGGCAGGAATTAAACAGCGACTTGCTCTTGGTATTGCGGTAATTCATAATCCGAAAATTGTTTTTCTTGATGAACCAACCAGCGGAGTTGACCCAATTTACAGAAGAAACTTCTGGGACTTAATTAATGAACTTTCGAATGAAGGAACTACTGTCCTTGTTACAACTCATTATCTTGAAGAAGCTGAATATTGCAACGATATTATTTTAATAGACTCAGGAAAAATTATTGCACAGGGCAATCCAAAGCAACTGAAAACTAATTACATTGAAAATCCGATTTTCGAAATAGAAAGTAATAATACAATTGAAGCACTTGAAATTCTTGAGAAGCAAAATTTTGTAAGTGAAGTATCAATATTTGGAAATAATCTTCATGTGATTACAAATAATAAATTTCAAAATGTAAATCAGATTAATTCATTGTTGGTAGAAAAAAATATAATTCCTAAAAGAATTAACTCAATAATTCCTACACTTGAAGATGTATTTATTCATCTTTTAGAAAAAAGAAAGGATAATGAAAAAGTTTCATCTTAAGGAAAGTTTTATCAGAATAAAAGCGATATCGAAAAAAGAAATTCGACAGCTACTTCGAGATGTTCGAATGCTGGGAGTTATTTTTTTGTTTCCAATATTTCTTCTGATAGTTTTTGGTTATGCAATTAATTTTGATGTTAGACATGTTAAAATAGCAGTATATGATTTAGATAAATCAACTCTAAGCAGATCTTACATTCAATCTCTAATAAGCAGCGAATATTTTGATTTAGCAGGTTATATAGAAAAAGATAGTCATATTAAAAGAATACTTGATGAAAACTTAGCACAATGTGTAATAGTAATTCCAGAAAATTTTTCAGAAGAAATTAATTCAAATCGAACTGCAAAAATTCAATATTTGATTGATGGTGTTCAGGGAAATACCGCAACTTTAATAATGAATTATGTTAACATAGCAACAGCGGATTTATCAAAAAAAATTACAGTGGAATTTTTAGAAAGAAAGGGAACAAAATTATTTATCCCAATTCAATTAGAACCAAGATTCTGGTTTAATCCTGAATTAAATTCAACTCGATTTTTATTGCCAGGCTTGATAGGGATGATATTAATTCTGGTTGCAGTAGTTACAATTTCTCTTTCAATTGTCAGAGAAAAAGAAAAAGGAACAATTGAACAGCTGAATGTTTCCTCTCTTTCAGTAAATGAACTTCTTCTTGGTAAAATTATTCCATATGTCATTATTGCATTTATTAATGCAGGGATAGTGCTTTTAGCAGGATATTTATTTTTTGATATTACAATTAAAGGAAGTTTTATCTGGTTAACGATATGCACATTTATTTTTCTAACAGCATCTTTAGGAATGGGTATAATTGTATCTGTGATTGCAGATTCACTGCAGGTTGCTTTTCAAATAGGCACATTAATTTCTTTATTACCTTCGTTGTTGTTGTCTGGATTTATATTCCCGATTGAAAGCATGCCGGTTATTATTCAAATAATTACAAATATTACTCCAACTAAATTTTATATAGCATGTCTTAGAGCAATTTTATTGAAAGGAGCGGGAGTGGAAAATTACTGGCAGCAATTACTTTATATGATTTTATTTTCAATCATAAGTGTATCCATTGCAGCAAAAGCTTATTTAAAAAAAAATTAGTTAAACAATAAATATAGATGCAAACTTTAATTTATTTTATTAAAAAAGAACTTCAGCAATTAAAGCGTGACCCGAAAATGTTTTTAATTGTTTTAATTGCTCCTGTTTTACAAACTTTACTTTTAGGATATGCAGCAACATTCGATGTAAATAACATTGATATTATTGTTTTTAATCAGGATAAATCTTACTTAAGCAAAAAGTACTTAGAAAAACTTATTAACTCCGGCTATTTTACATTAAAACAATCCACAAACGAATACAAAGAAATTGAAGAATATATTCTTAGTGGTAAAGCCAATGTTGGGATTGTAATTCCTGTGAATTTTGAAAAAAATATTTACAGCGGGTTAACTTCAAAAATTCAGCTGTTAATTGATGGTTCTGATGGTACTAAAGGTTCAATTTCAATTGGTTATATTCAAGCAATAACTTCAGAATTTTCTCAGGACATAATTAAAGATTTTGCTGCAAAGAGAGGTATAACTATTGTTACAAGGTCAATTCAGCCAGCTGTAAGAATCTGGTATAATCCGGAATTAAAAACAAGAGTGTTCATGGTTCCTGCAATTACAGCATTGCTTTTAATGATAATGACAATGCTTTTAACATCACTTGCAATAGTAAAAGAAAAAGAGGTGGGAACTTTAGAACAGTTAATTGTAACACCAATTAAACCATGGCAGCTTATACTTGGTAAAATTTTGCCATTTGTTATAATAAGTTTTGTAATCATTTTACTAATAAATTCTGTAATGGTCTTCTGGTTTGGAATTTCAATTAGAGGAAATATTTTTTTATTCTTTTTAGCATCTTTAGTTTTTACACTTACAACACTTGGTCTGGGATTGTTTGTATCAACAATATCAAAAACTCAACAGCAAGCTATGATGGTAACAGTTTTTGGTGTTATGTTACCAATGATTTATTTTTCTGGTTTTGTATTCCCTATTGAAAACATGCCGCAAATAATACAATTTATTACTTACATAATTCCATTAAAATATTTTTTAATTATTATAAGAGGAGTAATTCTAAAGGGAAATGGTCTTTATGAATTATGGAAAGAATTAGTTGTTCTTTTTCTAATGGGATTGGTAATTCTCTTTTTAAGTTCGCGAAGATTTCATAAAAAGCTGGGTTGATTATTATTTTCCTTTTGTAACCCCATTATCAGATTTAAATCACATTTAATGTAAACAAGTTTTTTCTTCATGAATTATTGTATAAATTAACTTGTGAATAATAGAGTATTATTTCTTCTGTTTTCTTAGTTCATTGAAAAATTATATGTAAGCTCAAAATGTAACCCTCCTTACAAATTGCCAAATTTCTAATTCATCAAGAGGTAGCCATGAAAAAATCATTCTTATTATTATTCCTCCTTTTTCTGAACATTAAAATTACTGCTGAGAGTGAACCAAATAATAACTATCAGCAAGCATCTCCGCTTACTCTTAACTCCAGTGATAGTGGAACACTTTTTTACACCGATGCACAAAATCACGATGACGAAGATTGGTGGTATGTTATACTTCCAGAGGATGGAAGTCTTTATGTAGAAGTAAACAGCACGAATAATTTAGATATTGATTTATATATTTATGATGTTGATGGGACAACATCAATCGCTTCTTATGATATATCAACTGGTCAACGAGAATCAACACATCATAATGCCTTAAAGGCTGGGAAATATTATATCAAAGCTGTAAGATACAGCGGCTCCGGAAGTTATACTATATTTAATCGATTTACCCCTGCTCCTTATTCAAATGATTTGGAACCAAATGATTCATTTGAACAGGCATTACTGTTGAATCTTAATTCTGAATCTACAGGTCATATCGGCTATTATCAAGCTAATGTTATAGACAATGTTGATTGGTGGAAGGTTGTTATTCCTTACGACGGCAGCTTAAAAATTAGAACAGAGTCAGATTCCGCAGATATTGATTTATATATTTATGATGTTGATGGAACAACATCAATCGCTTCTTATGATATTTCTACAGGTTTAATTGAAGAGACACATTTTAATAATCTTATGCCTGGAACTTACTATGTTAAGGTATCTCGTTACAACAAGCACGGTGGATACAGAATTATTAGTACTTATGTTCAAACATCTATCGAAGGGATTACTACAAATGATATTGAAAATAATGACACTTATGAAAAATCACAGAATTTAGGTGCATTTTCTTTAAGTGGTAATACAGTTAATTATGGTCATTTAGGTTATTATTCAAATAAGTATATAGATGAAGTTGATTGGTGGAATATTGATGTTCAAACAGATGGAGCATTGATTGTTAAGACATTGTCAAACGAAACTCTTGAAATAGATTTATTCTTATACGATGTAGATGGCAAAACTCAAATTGCAAGTTATGATATCAGCACAGGTATTAATGAACAAACACATTTTAATAATTTGAGACCTGGTAAATATTTTGTTAAAGCTGTCAAATACAGTGGATATGGTTCATATAAAATTACAGCAGAATTTAAGAAAGCAACACTTACTAATGATATTGAACCAAATGATAATCTGGCTTTAGCATTTTTAATTAATCCTGAGGTGGTTTATCCGGGTCATCTTGGTTATTATTCAAATGGAATAAATGATGAAAATGATTATTATAAATTAATCTTGTCATCAAATTGGGATTCACTTTATGTTAGAACTGATTCTGATTCTACACTTGATATTGACCTCGCTTTATATGATGCTAATGGTAATCAAATTTCCTCATCAGGAACTGGAGGAACTAAGGAAATAATGTCATATAAAAATGCACTGGCGGGTACTTATTATATAAAAGTATTTAAATATTCAGGTTACGGAAGTTATGCAATGAAAATTACAAATAAATATCCTGGACAACCATTAACTGATGTTAAAGATGAAGAAGTAAAGTTAATTCCTTTATCTTATGTTTTATATCAAAATTATCCTAACCCATTTAATCCTGCAACAACAATAAAATATGAAATTCCTGAAAATGCACATGTTACGCTGAAAGTTTATGATATTCTTGGCAATGAAGTAGCAGTAATTGTTGATGAATATCAAAATGCAGGAATTTATACAGTGAGCTTTTCTGCTGAAAGTTCATCTAGTTCATCCGGGAGAATTTCTTCTGGTGTTTATTTTTATCGATTAGAAGCAAATAATTTTATTCAAACTAAGAAATTTATTTTGATGAAGTAAACATTAGTTAAATATAATCTCAAATTTTATGAAGAGGCTATTTCAAAAGATTTTAAATATAGAAATGTTATTCATATGAAAGTTGGATTTGAATATTTAAAGATTCTGAATTCCCATTACCATAGAAATGGAAAAAATTAAAATGATGAAACAGCCTCTTCTTTTACTTAACAATTTCATTTTACCTACAGTTTATATTTTAATCTGCACAAATAAAAATCTTATTCTATATATAATTTTTCATCTTCATTAAATATTGAATTCATATTCAAGTATAGATTTAGTTTTTATATTTTTTTTGTAGCCAATTTTATTCAAATCAAGATTATTCAATATCATAAAAGGTTGATGCTTATAATCGACCTAT
>JARYLX010000084.1 GCA_029907415.1 Melioribacter sp. | reverse complement strand
ATAGGATTGTATCTCATTTGTGATTGAGCTTGAGAAGAGTTCAAACTGTTCTTATCTTTTGCTTGTCCATATGTATAGCCAGCATTAACTGAAAATCCACGAGCTACATTTCTTTGAATCTGGAATACTAAATTATATTGATAACCAGAACTTGTGTTATATAATTCAAGAACATCAAAGAAATTACCGCCGCCAGAATTTGTTCCGCCATAAATTGGACGACCATCAAGACCAGTTCCAATCATAGAAATTTTTGCAATTGGTGGATTCAAATTAATTTTTCGATAAAGCATTTCATTTAGGTTCTTGGAATATAATACTTCAAATGTTCCAATAAAACCTAATGGTAATTGTTGGTCTATACCTACATTAAGTCTTAGGAGTTGAGGAAGTTTTAAATCTGGGTCAACTAAGTTAATTTCTGATTGTAGTCTTGCTGCTCCAGTACCTGGGTCGCCGGCAACATATTGATTATATGGGTCAGCTCTGAACTGTAATCCTGTTCCTTGATTTCTAACTTCTGCAGTAAATGTTCCTGCATTACCAAAATTGTTCGACATCCATACATATGGAATTCGTCCTGTGAATACACCTAAGCCACCACGGACTTGAGTTGTTCTGTCACCTGATGCATCCCAGTTAAACCCAATACGAGGTGACCAGAGCAGATTCCCACTTGGAACTCTGTTAGTTTTATAGTCCGGGAAATATTGCGGAACCAATGGATTTTCATCTGGAGTATCGGGGAATACTGGGATATCAATACGCAAACCATAATTTAGTTTTAATCTTGAAGAGACAGTCCATTCATCTTGAACATAGAAACCAAATTGAAGAACAGAGAATTCAGCTGCTGGAATTGCTTTTGGATCTCGTGGATCCCCTTTTCTTGAATATACTCTTTGATAGAATGAAACTTTATCTGCAATAAAATCTGCTAAACTATTATATTCATAATAACCAAATGCTGAACGAGCAAAAAGATTTGAGAATTTGAAAAATTCATTATGAGTTCCAATTGTGAATGTATGATCTCCAGCAAAGATATTGAAGTTGTCTGTAATTTCAATAATATCCTGGTCTAATCTATTTGCAGAAGAGAATCTATCAGGACCAGCATAGATATTAAATGTTCCATTTAATTCTTTAATTAATACTTCTGGAGCATCTGCAGAAATTCCTTTTCTTTTATCGCGAATCATTGTATATCCAGCAATAAGTTCATTTGACATTGTATTGCCAAATGTACTGTTCAATATTAAAACTGTAGAGTTTGTTGTGTTGCTCATTTTATAAGGTTGTGTATCAAACAGCAAAGTATTTACCTGGCGAAAATTATAAAATTTATCAGCTGAAGCATCAACAAAATTATGTCTTAATGTTAATTTATGATTAGCTGCAAGGTTATAATCAAATCTTAAGAATAATTTTGTGCTTGGTTGATGAAGTGTAACATCATTATAAGTTCCTGCATTAAATCCCTTTGCTGCAAGAGCAGCTTTAACTTGATCAGCAAGTGCTTTTAGTTCAGCTGGCGTTTTTCCACCGTATCCACTGATTAAAGAAATATTTGGAGCGGGATTATCATAAGCAGTTAATTCACCATTTACAAAGAAGAATAATTTATCTCGTAAGATTGGTCCACCAACTCTAAAGCCATATTGATAATCTTTGAATTCATCTACAGCCTTAGAAGTAACCCCGTTAACTTTATACTTTCCAACTAAATCTTGATTTCTTCCATAGAAATATACTGAACCAGAAAGATTATTTGTTCCACTTCTTGTAATTGCATTAATACCACCACCTGTAAAACCACTTTGACGAACATCGTAAGGGGCTATAACAACCTGAAATTCACTGATAGCATCCAGACTTATTGGATTTGTGAATGTTTGACCACCTGGAGTTCCTGTGCTGCCTAATCCAAACAAATCATTATACTGAGTTCCATCAATTTGTATGTTGTTATAACGACTTGTACGACCCGCTGCACCTAAATCTGTTCCTGAGAATAATGGTGATAGTTTTGCAAAACTTTGAAAACTTCTGCTAACGGTAGGCATAGATTCTATAGCACGAGGAGTAACTGTTTGAGCAGCACCAGTTCTTGCCTGGCTTAAAATAGCTCCCTTTTCTGCAGTAACTGTTACACCGCTTAATTCAACTGCTTGTTCGGGTAGCTTAAAATCAATTCTTAAATTTTGACCTAACTCAAGTGAAAAACCTTCTTCTACCTGAGTAGTATATCCAACATAAGAAACTGTTACTTTATAAGGACCTCCTACTCTCAAGCCAAGCAGATTATATCTTCCGTCTTCTCTTGAAGTAGTTCCATATTGAGTTCCTGAGGGCTGGTGTACTGCTATAATATTAGCTCCTGGCAAAGGATTTCCATTCTGGTCAACCACTTTGCCATTTAGAGCGGCTGATGTAACGCCTTGTGCCCACAAAGACGTTCCCATCATAATTAAAAATAAAGCTATTAGAGAAAATAATTGTTGAATTTTTTTCATATACACTCCTCATTGGTTTGTAGATTTTTAATTAAAAGATATATGCTTTTTGTGTAGATAAAAAATTTTTTTATGCGGCTAAATATCAGGGGATTTAATTTCATATACAAGTTTTAATTCAGAGTTAATGATTTTTTAATACTCTGACAAAATCCTAAATAAGATTTTTTTCCTAACAGAAAATAGGAAAATACTTTTAATAGCAAAAGAATTTTTTATTTTTTTTGAATTTTAATTCTTTCTTATGTGTTGAATTTTAACTTAACTATATTTGTAATATCAAAATCATGGCAATTACTATGAAAAAATTAATTAATAAACTTTTTTTACTTCTGATTTTAATTCAGATATCGGTTTTTGCTCAAAAACCATATGTTATTTTAATTTCATTTGATGGTTTTAGATGGGATTATTTGAACCGCGGTATCACACCAAATCTGGAAAATATTCGCAATGAAGGAGTATCTGCCATTTCTCTCAGACCTGTATTTCCATCTAAAACTTTTCCAAATCATATTTCATTAATTACAGGTATGTATCCAGAAAATCATGGAATCATTAGTAACAGCTTCGTAAACCCATTTAACAATCAAAAATATAGAATGGGAGATACTAATGCTGTTCGCGATGGCAGATGGTATCTTGGTGAAGCATTCTGGGAAACAGCCGAAAGAAATGGTATTAAAACAGCAAGTTATTTCTGGCCTGGTTCTGAAATAAGAATCCCTTATAGACATCCATCTTATTATGAATTCTACGACCATAATCGTTCCTTTCAGGAAAAAATTAAAGGGGTAATTAACTGGCTAAAATTACCACCTGCTGAAAGACCTCATTTCATTACTTTATATTTTCATGAAACCGATACTTATGCCCATGACTATGGAACAAATTCAACAGAAATTAACAATGCAATTAAGCATCTTGATAATGTAACTGGATATCTTTTGAACGAACTAAAAAATATTAACATGATTGATAGCATAAACATAATTATTGTATCGGACCATGGAATGACTGACATTTCAAAAGAGAAATCTATTAACATTGAAAAGCTATTAGAAAACTATAATTGTAGATTTGAAGATGATGGTCCAGTTATGATGATTGAACCTCCCAAACAATTTTTAAAAGAAGTTTATGATATTCTTAAAAAAAATGAAAACCACTATAAAGTATATTTGAAAGACGAAATGCCTGAATATTATCACTACAATAAAAATCCTTTTATATTTTCAATAATTATTGTTGCAGATTTAGGCTGGTCATTAATACGAAATTCAAAATCTGAATGGCTGAATACAGCAAAAGCAAATCATGGTTATGACAATAATCAGATTGACATGCATGGAATTTTTCTTGCAACCGGTCCAAAATTCAAAAAAAATTATAAAACAGGAACTCTATGGAATATTGATTTATATCCTTTGCTATGTAAAATATTTAATATTCAGCCGCGCTCAAACATTGATGGAAAACTCGATAGGATTGAATTTATTTTAAAAGAAAATTAAGCATCAACATGAACGATAAACTTCTCAAAATAAATTACGAGAGACACAAACTTGCCAATGGCTTGGAAGTAATTTTATATCAAGATAAAAGTCTTCCGATTGTTGCAGTAAATATCTGGTATCGTGTTGGTTCGGCAAATGAATCAAAAGGTAAAACTGGATTTGCTCATTTATTCGAACACATGATGTTTCAGGGTTCTAAACACATTCCTAAAGGAGAACATTTTAGATTAATACAAGAAGCTGGTGGTTCTCTTAACGGCTCCACTTCCTTTGATAGAACAAATTATTATGAAACAATTCCTTCTAATTATCTTGAATTAGCTTTATGGTTAGAGTCAGACAGAATGGGATTTTTACTACCTGCATTAACAGAAGAAAAATTGAATAATCAAAAAGATGTTGTTATGAATGAAAGAAGACAAAGGTATGAAAATCAACCATATGGACTTGCATGGGAAATTCTTCTATCAAATTTATTTGCACAAAATCATCCTTATTCATGGCCTACTATTGGCTGGATGGAAGACATTAAAAATTTCAAACTCGATGATGTAATAAATTTTTTTAAAACTTATTATAGCCCCAACAATGCAACGCTTGTAATCGGCGGAAATTTCGAATTTGACAATGCAATTAAATTAGTTGAAAAATATTTCGGGGAATTCCCATCAAATAATTCAATTCCTGAAGTTAAAACACCTGAGCAAAAATTAGAAGATTCAAAAAAAATAATTCATGAGGATAATGTTCAACTGCCGAGAATTTATTTAGCATGGCATTCAGATAAAATTTTTGGGAACTACGATGCATCGCTTGATATTCTTTCCGACATTTTAACTTCATCGAAAAATTCAAGACTCACAAAATCACTTGTCTATGATAAACAAATTGCTCAGGATGTTAATGCTTTTCAATACTCAGGTAAATATGCAGGAATGTTTTTAATTATCTCAACTGCTAAACCGGAGATACTTCTTGAAGAAATTAAGAAAGAAATTTTTGAGCAAATTAATTTTCTAATCGACAATGGAATCTCAGATGAAGAATTAATAAGGTCAAAAAACAGTATTAAATCTCACTACATTTATTCTCTTCAAAAGCTGGATGTAATTGTTGACCATATTAATCATTATAATTTTTATTTGAACGAGCCTGATTCTTTTATGTTTGATTTAAAGCGATATGAAAATGTAACAAAAGAAGATGTTATTGAAACAGCGAGAAAATTTTTAGCGAATCCTTATGTTGAATTAAACATTATTCCAAAAAAGAGTAAATAAATATGATAGATAGAACCAAAGCACCTGTTCCCTCAGAAGATATTTCATTTGAAATACCAAAGATTGATTATTTCACATCTTCGAAAGGATACGAAATATTTTATATTAGCAAAGAAAAACTTCCAATAGTAAGTTTCAATATTGTTCTTTTCAGCGGGAGTAAATATGACCCTGAAAATAAAAAAGGTCTGGCACTTCTTACTTCTTTTATGATTGATGAAGGAGCTGGCAAATACGATGCATTTCAATTAAGTAATGAATTTGAAAAACTGGGCACAATATTCAGTATAACTGTTAATCATGATACATTTTCATTTTCTATTTTATCACTCAAAGAAAATTTTGAGCGTTCACTTGAGCTGCTTTCAATGATATTAAATGAACCTCGATTTGATGAAAAAGATTTTCAGCGTGAAAAGAAAAAACTTATTAATAAAATAAAGCAGCTTAAAGACGAACCTTCGTATATTGCTTCTACTGCATTTGACAAACAAATTTTTCAAGAGTGTTATTATTCATATCCTTCCATTGGATATGAAAACACTGTTAATAACATTACGATTGATGATGTTAAAGAATTTTATAATAAATACATTAAAAATTCTAAAAAGAAATTTATTGCAGCTGGTTGTTTATTCCAGAAAGAAATTTCTGAACTAATTGATAAATATTTCACTTCAAAAGAAATTATTCTTCCAGAATTAGAATTAAAACTTCCTGAGAAATCCTCAACAAAATATTTTATTGTCCACAAAGAAAATTCTGCTCAGGGAGAAATTAGAATTGGTCATCTTGATGGATTAAGAAAATCACCCGATTATTTTGCAAATAAATTAATGAATTCAATACTTGGTGGTGAATTCTTCAGCAGAATTAATCTTAATCTCAGAGAAAAGAAAGGTTTTACTTATGGCGCTCATTCTTCATTTAATTATTTTCAAAAAATTGGGTATTTCGAGATTGGAACAGCAGTCAACATTGAAAATGTTGGCGAATCAATATCAGAAATTTTATATGAGTTAAATAACATTAAACAAAATATTACTCGGGAAGAAATTAATCTCGCAAAATCATTTTTAATAAAACATTTTCCCTCTAATTTTGAATCTTATACACAACTTTCCCATAGCATAGCTCTTTTAATAATTCATAATCTTCCATTAAGTTATTATAACGAATATATTAATAACATACAGTCTGTAACAGAAGATGAAATAATAAATGCAGCTAAAAGAAATATACATACTGATGAATTGACTGTTCTTGTTGTTGGTGATAAAAATAAAATTCTTCCGCAGCTTAAAATGCTAACAAATGAATTAATTGAACTCGATATTTACGGTAGTTTTATTGAGAAATTAAATTTATAAGCTTACTTCCCAAAATTATTTTTTACAAGATATGTAGATGAAAGTGGAATTATTTTATTTCCCTTTTTTCTCATTCTGTCAAATTCATCTTTTATCTTTAAAAAATTTTCATAAGATAAACAAAATATTTTTTGATTTAACTGTAGTGTTTGGTCAGTTGATTTAATTTTATCACTCTCACTTTTATCTTCTGCATGAAACCTGAATTTTGATATAAGTTCGTTTTCGTCATCTGAATTCAAATGAATAAACTCAGACAGATTGATTAAATTAATTTTTCTTTTTTTGAATTCATCTCTAATAAAATTGAATGTCGTTGAATTATACAATTCTGAAGATTCATCGACTATAAAAAGTTTAGCATTGCTAAATGAAGTAGTAATATTTTTAATAGAATTTTTCAAAATATATTTATGAGATTTTGGATTTAGCTTAAATGGCATATCCGTAACATCATCATTTAATAGAACAATAAATTCTTTTGAATAATTTTTAAGTTCATTTGCTTTCATAATTACATCCTCTTCAGGAATTACCACCGCTGAAAATGGATAAGGAATTGACAAAAAAGAATTAAAATCTTTCTCGTTCAAATCAAATGCGTTTGAGATAATAAAACAAAGGTCATTTCTTTTTCTTACTATTTGATTATCCGGTATTAATTGAATGAATTGCTTGAGATACTCATTTGAATAAATTCTAATTTCTGTTGTGCCAAAAAATTTTTTTTCTTCTGAGACAAAACTTGTAATATCATTTTCAATTTTTTTGTGAAAATCTCTGATAATCAGAGGAATTGGTAAATCTGCAGGGAGTTTTACAACAATTTTTTTCTCGATTGAATCTTCATCAGCAATTTTGACTTTTACAAAAGAAATCCACTCAGATTCAATTCCAAAATCGCTCAGCACATCATAAAAAATTGAATCGAGTTGACGACATGTAAATTCCTGCTCATTATTTTCAACTTTCTTTCGCATTGTAAAAAAATCTAAAGCTACATTTATTATTAAAAGCAGAATAGCTGATGCAATTAAATACTTTGTAATTTTCTTTTTAAACTGCATAGATTGACAACAGATTAATTAGATTTCAGAATAAGAAAAGTCATTTACGATTTTATATTTTAACAAAGATTGGAATATTTGCTTTTATCACAAACGATATGTGTTGATTACTTGGCAAATAATTATAATATGTTATCACATCAAGTATAAACATCGAAAACCCGGCACCAACTTGAAATCCAAATCTTCCAAAGTCCTCCAAAAAATTTTGTTTATTTCTATCAATTTTGAATTGATGTAAATTTTCGAAATATGCATATTCAATCCCGGCATCAACAATTGGCATAAGTAATACCACATTTTCAAGTACAGGATGGAAATAATATCTGACACCTGAAGAAATTAAAATTACATTGCTTGAGAATGAAGAATAATCTGATTTTTTATAAAGGTCCTGTCTGCCAGGGAAATGTCCATATCCAACAGTCGTATATAAAAAAAATGGCATGAAAATATTATCTGTATAAGAGAAAGTTACATCAAAACCAACACCGATGTTGCTGTTTTTATTAAGAGTCCCAACAGGAAACTTTGGACCAACTCCCACTGCCATAAACAAGCCTTTTGCTTCACCAAATTTTATAATCTGTCCATTTGATATTGAAGCAAAAAATAAAAAAAATATTATGAAAATTTTTTTAATCATAAATTTTTATTTACCAAATAATTTAGTTCCTATTCCATGTTTATAAACAAGTTCACCGCCAAAATGAGCTGTTAATAAAACAATAATTACACCAATAAAACTAAGCAAAACAAATATTAATTGATATTTTCTAAAAAATTTTTTCTTAATCAACAAATAAGTTCTAATAGTAATTAGTGCTGTAAAGTACCAGACGGTCATATTAGCATAATCTTGATGTCTTTCAATTAATTTATATAATTCATTTTTTGTGATATTGTTAATTACTGATTGATACGCTTGATTTCCTGTAAGCACAGATAAAATTGCACTTAATATTCCAAGTATTAATAATATGTAAGAACTTTTGGTTAAATAATCTTTCTTAAAAATGAAACCAAAAAATTCAAAAACAAAATAAATTACAAATAGCGATACTGAAAAATGAACAACCTTAGGATGCAGATTTGAAAGTAATTCCATTAGTTTTTCAATTATTTTTAATATTAAGAATTAATTTAACAACAAAGCACACTGCCTCCATTAACATTCAGTATTTCACCATTGATATGTCTAGCCAAATCCGAAGCAAGAAAAAGAACAGGACCGGCAATATCATCTGCAGTAGCAATTCTTCCGACAGGAATTTCTTTACGCACTTTTTCCTTAAATTCTAAATCCGAAAATACTTCACTGCACATTTCTGTATCTACCCATCCAGGTGCAACTGAATTTACATTGATATTAAAAGGAGCTAATTCAACCGCAAGAGATTTTGTAAATGAAATTATACCGCCTTTTGATGCTGCATAATGAGAGTGATATGCTTCTCCACGCTGACCTGCGGTTGATGATATAAAAATCATTCTGCCAAAATTATTTTTTTTCATGTATGGCAAACAGGCTTTAGCAAATAAAAATGTGGAAGTTAAATTGATTCTCATTAATTCATCCCAGCCTTCAAGGGTCAGTTTTTCAAGAGTTCCATCATTCCAAATTCCAGCATTATGAACAAGAATATCAATTTTACCAAAATCTTTTACGACATTATCAACCATATCAAAAATTTCTTTTTCTGATTCCATATCAACCTTATAAGCTTTTACCATATCAGGAAATTCTTTTTCAAGAAGTTCTGCTCTTTGTTTAGAATTCTTATAAGTAAAAGCAACTTTTGAATTTGCTTTTACAAAATATCTTACACAGGCTTCTCCAATACCACGAGAACCTCCTGTTATAATTGTTACTTTATTTTTTAAATCTATCATTAGTACCTCACTTTATAGAGAAATAAACCTTTTGCTGGTACAGATTCTCTTGCAATTTTTCTATCTTTTTTAGAAAGAACATCCATCAAATAATTTTCATTCAAATTTTTTTCTGATGCATAAAGAAGTGTTCCAATTATAGTTCTAACCATACCATGAAGAAACCGATTAGCAGAAATATAAAATAATGTTAAATCCTTTACTCTGCGCCATCGAATTTCATTTACAAAACAAATTTTGTTTCTAATTTCTTCATTTACTTTGGAAAATGAAGTAAAATCATGTTCACCTAAAAAAACTTTGCTCATTTCATTTAATCTGCCAATATTAATTTTTTCAATTGGCGGATATAAATAAGAATATTTATTAAAAAATGGAGATTTACTGTGTGTAAAAATATAGATATAACTTCTATTCTTAGCATCATATCGTGCATTAAATGATTCATGGACTTTTTCAATTTTTTTAATTGATATATCATCAGGCAGAATAGAATTCAAGGAGTATTGAAATTTATTTAGATCAATTTCTTTATCTGTCCTGAAATTTGCGGCTTGACCAAGAGCATGAACGCCAGTATCTGTTCTTCCTGAACCAATTAAATTTACTCTTTCCTTCAATATTACTTCAATCGCACCAATTATTTTTTCCTGAACAGTTACTGCATTTCGTTGAATCTGCCAACCTGCATAATTAGTTCCATCGTATTGAATATGAAGAAGAAAATT
>JARYLX010000083.1 GCA_029907415.1 Melioribacter sp. | reverse complement strand
ATTTTCAGCATAGCTGAATAGTTTATTCGCAAGCATGATGCTTTTCTAAGTTCCTGCTGTATATCAGTAACTATGCCCATTTCAGAATTTTTATCAATCCTTAAAGATACAATTATATTAGGCAGTGCTAATCTTTTTGCATACATAATTTTTTGAACATCTTCCAACTTTACAATGCTATCGTTTAATTGAATTCTACCATCGTAACCTACCCATATGTAAGATATTAACCTTTTGTTTTCAATTTTTTCAATAGCTTTTGCTTCTGGTAATCTGAATTTTACCAGTACATCAACTTCGCGTAATGTTGTAGTAACCATAAAGAACAAAAGCAGCATGAACACAATATCTGGCAGTGATGCAGTTGGAATCTGCTGCTTTACAGAAGCTCTCTTTTTCTGAAATTTCATCTATCAACCTCAAAATTATTTTTTTACGGTTTCTGGTTCTGCAATACTTATTGTTATAGGTATCTTTTCTTTAATTTCTTTCATTTCTTCACTTCGGTCATCAATATCAATCAAACGTTTTCCAAATCTTGAACGAGCATATTCCTCACGCACCTGAAAATAAGCTTCTTTGATTTGGTCTAACGCTTGTATATACAAATTATAATTTGTCTTTCTATCAGTTTTTATTGATACCACAAGTTTTTTATTTGCAGGTAAATCAATCTTACTTTCAATTCTTGGTTTTAATACTTTTGATATTTGAGGAATTGCAATAATTTCATTATTAAGTAGTACATCACCATTTTCATTTACCAGTACTGCTGCAAGTCTGTCTTTAGATATTGGTACTAATTCCTGTTCTCCTGGTGGAACATATTCAGGTAAAACCAGACCTATACCAGTGTCAACATCAATTACAGTAGAAACCAAGAAGAACAGCAGAAGCAAGAATGATATATCTGCCATAGAACTTGTTGGTATTTCTGCTTCTGGAAGTTTTCTTTTCTTTAGCTTAACCATTTTATAGTTCTCAAATTAATTAAACTTGTTTTTTAGTTTTCAATTCATAGAGAGCATCAATCAATTCAATTGAGCTTTCTTCCATATCAGCTACTAATTTATCGATACGGGAAACAAAATAGTTATAGAATACCTGCAAAATCATTGCAACAACAAGACCAAACAATGTTGTTAACAAAGCTACAGAGATACCACCTGCAACGATACTTGGAGAAATTTGAGCAGCTTCTTTAATAGCATCAAATGCTTGAATCATACCCTGAACTGTTCCAGTAAAACCAAGCATAGGTGCAATAGCAATAAATGTTGAAATCCAGATTAAACCTTTTTCGAGGAAGCCCATTTCAATTGCTCCATAAGCCATAATAGCTTTTTCAGCAGCATCGAGACCTTCATTAGCTCTTAGTAAACCAGCATGGAATACAGAAGCAATTGAACCTCTTGTATTTTCGCATAATTTTATTGCTTCTTCTACGCCACCATTTTTTAATGCATCTTTTACCTGAACAATAAATTTCTTTGTATTGATTGTTGCTCGTGATAATGTCCAGAGACGTTCAAAAGCAAAACCTAATCCAATAACTAAGCAGCCGAGTATTGGCCACATAAAGAATCCACCTTCTATAAATTTTTGTTGCAAATATCCGACTAAGCTTGGTTCTTGGACCTGGGCTAAAATTGTCATCATAAATCCTGAGATATGTGTTAGTTCCATATAGGAAAACCTCCAATTGTGTTAATTAATAAAAATAATTTTCAAAAATTGTGTGGCTAACATTAAATAAATGAGCCAAAAAAGTCAATAAATTATTTATTGACAAAACAAAATTAATCAATTTTCTATCAATTCAAAAAGTGAAATTATATTTCCATTAAAAATTTCCCAATCATCAAAAATTTTTTGAACCACTTTACAAATTTTTTCTGGTGGAATTAACTTTGTTTTATCTTTCATCCATTCTCTATTCTCGGGAGTATCAATTATGTAAGGTGCTATAGCATTGGCAGTCATCTTAATTAATTTGCCTTCAACAGCTAAACTTTTTACTAAATAATTTAATGCACTTTTTGAAACGCCATAAGCCGCAATGTTCGGTTCATTAATAAAACTTGAATAAGCACTTGTAAAACAAATTGAACCGCCTTTACTCTTTTCGATTAGAATCATAAAATATTTCGCTATAAGAAATGAAGTGGTGAGATTAATGTCCAATAACTTTTTCCATTCATCATAAGGGGTCTCTGAAATACTTTTTCCTCCCCAGTAAGTTCCTATTGTATCAAATAAAAATAATAATGAATTATCAGGAACATTTACTTTCGAAAAAGCATCTTTAACATTTTGTTCATCAGTTAAATCGTTGATGTAAACAATTTCTATATTCTTTGATTCATACTTTTTTTCTAATGGTTTTCTTGTAAATAAGTAATATTTATCATAATCTTGATTTAAAAAATATTCAATTGCAGTGCTTCCAAGATGTCCCGATGAACCAAATAATAAAAATATTTTATTCATAATTATTTCCTTTCTTTTATAAAATAAAATTTTGCACCTACTGGATAATGGTCACTAAATCCACCTATATATTTATTACCTGAATAAGTTGGAATTGGTGCTCCAATTTTTTCTCCTGACTTCTGAACCATATATGAAGGTTGAATTATTTCAAAACTGTCACATATATAATCTAAATTCATTCTATCGAACAAAGATGATGAAACAATAATCTGATCAAGCATATTCCAGTCACTTCCATAAAGATATGTTCCTTTTCCAGATAGAAAACTTTGATACGTCAGATTAATTAATTCCTTTGGTTGAATAT
Source organism: Melioribacter sp. (assembly GCA_029907415.1). GTDB lineage: Bacteria > Bacteroidota > Ignavibacteria > Ignavibacteriales > Melioribacteraceae > Rosettibacter > Rosettibacter primus. The sequence continues at coordinate 7,635 of JARYLX010000083.1, read as the reverse complement.
TTGTCGATTCACAATTAAATTCTTTTGCATTTAGTATTTCTTTTATTGAAGTATTATCGGGTTCGTCATTAAAATCACCAAGAATTATAATTTGCTCTTTATCATTAATTGAAAATAATGAATCAACTTTTCCTCTTAATACTTTAGCAGCTGTAATTCTATTTGGTTCAGATTTTACCTGACCACCCAATCTTGAAGGCCAATGATTAACAAATATTTGCAGAGTTGTATTACTTAATTTGTGATTTAATGTAACATGCAATATATATCTTGTTTTTGCCCCATTGGGCAAATTTACTTTTAATGTATCAGCTGAAATAATTTTGAAAATATCTCTATCGTAAATTAATGTAACATCAATTCCCCTTTCATCAGGTGATTCTCGATAAACAGTAACATAATCTCGATACGGCAGTTTATATAGAAGCTTTTTTACTACATTAATATTTTCTACTTCCTCAAGAGCAAGAATATCTGGTCCACATCCATCATTCATGAAATTAATAACTCTAACAAGATTTGAAAGCTTTTGCTCGAGTTTATCATCAGTCCATTGCTTTTTACTTGCAGGAAGGAACTCCGAATCATTTTTGATTGGGTCATCTTCTGTATCAAATAAATTTTCCACATTCCATGCTGCAATGAATATTGTATCGTTGTGCTGATTATTCTGACAGCTAACAGAGAAAGGCAGAAGTAAAAATAAAATTAATAGTAGATTAATTATTTTTTTCATAGTGTATTGTATGGTTATTAATTGTTCTAATTTTTATTTTCCATAGAGAATATAAAAAAATAATTAAGTGATAAAAAGAAATTATTATGAAAGAAAGCAAAAAGAAATTTGTAATCATTGATGCAATGGCTCTTGCCTATAAAGGATATTACGCTTTTATATCAAGACCATTGATGACTTCCAAAGGTGAACCAACATCGGCAGTCTATGGTTTTGTAAGTCAGCTATTAAAAATTATTGAAGATACAAAACCAGATTATATTGCAGTAGCATTTGATTCAAAAGAAAAAACATTCAGACATGAGAAATATGAAAATTACAAATCATCACGCGAAGAAATGCCGGAAGACATGATTCAACAAATAAATAGAATTAAAGAAATAATTGAAGCATTCAAAATTCCAATTTACATACTCCCTGGATATGAAGCAGACGACCTTATTGGAACAGCTGTAAAAAAAGCTTCAAAAGCAGGATTGACATGTTATGCAATTACGCCTGATAAAGATTTTATTCAACTTGTCTCTGATAATGTAAAACTTATTAAACCAGGGAAAACAACAGATGAAATTGTAATAATTGATGAAGATAAGGTTCGAGAAGAATACGGCTTTGAACCAAAACAAATGACAGATTATTTAGCCCTTGTCGGTGATTCATCTGACGATATTCCCGGAGTTGCAGGTATTGGACCAAAAACTGCTTTACCATTAATTCAAAAATTTAAGACACTTGAAAACATTTATAAAAATTTAGATAAAATTGAAAAGCAAAGCATTGCCAACAAACTTCTCGAAAATAAAGAAAATGCTTTTTTATCTAAGGAACTTGCAACAATTAATACAGAAGTCCCATTTGAAATAAATTTTGAAGTAGCAAAATTACAACAACCTGATTTAGAAAAATTATTGAAGATTTTTAATGAGTTGGAATTCAAAACTTTTGCATCAAGAATTAAAAAAATGTATTCCGAAAAAGCTTCAGAAATTAAAACTGAAGAGATAATTGAAAAAATACCGGAGAATGAAAATATTCAGGTTTATGACAAAAGCAAGGTAAGATATCACTTAATCACAAAAAAGGAAGAAGCAAAAAATCTTGCTGAAAAATTATTATCTCATGATTTATTTGTTTTTGATACCGAAACAGATTCGTTAAATACTTTCACAGCAAATTTAGCAGGCTGTTCTTTTTCTGTAAAACCAAAAGAAGCATGGTTTGTTGCAGTTAATCCACAAAGAGTAACTGATGGATTATTTACAGCCAATTTATCTGAAAGATTACCTATTGAAGATTTTATAAATATTTTCAAGCCAATTTTTGAAAATAAAAAAATCAAAAAAGTATGTCAGAACGGTAAATATGATATATCGATTTTGAAAAGATACAATATTGATGTAGAAAATTTTTACTTCGATACAATGCTTGCAAGTTATGTTATTGACCCTGACCAAAAACATGGAATGGATGAACTTTCAGAAAAATATTTGAACTACAAACCAATTCCAATTTTAGAATTAATTGGTTCTAAAAAAACACCAGAAAAAATATTCGAAGTAGATGTTGAAAGGTTATCAGATTATTCGTGTGAAGATGCAGATATTACTTTTAGATTATATGAAATACTTGATAAGATTCTAAAAAAAGAAGGCTTGGAAAAGATTGCATACGAAATTGAATTTCCACTTGTTCCGGTTCTAGAAGATATGGAAAGAACTGGCGTACGGATTGACACAAAAATTTTAAAAGATTTCAGCAAAGATTTACAAATTCTTCTTGATAATTATTCTAATGAAATTTACAGATTAGCTGGAGAAACTTTTAACATTAATTCAACTCAACAATTACAAAAAATTTTATTCGAAAAACTAAAGCTGCCAGAAACAAGTAAAACCAAAACAGGATTTTCAACAGATGCACGTGCACTTGAATCTCTCAAAGGCACTCACCCGATTATTGATATCATTATGGATTATAGACAAGTATCAAAATTAAAATCAACTTATGCTGATGCTCTCCCGGATTTAATAAATCCATTAACAGGAAGAATTCATACAACATACAATCAAACAGCAGCATCTACCGGAAGATTATCAAGCAACGACCCAAATCTCCAAAATATTCCAATTAGGACTGAACTTGGCAAAGAAATTCGCAGGGCTTTTGTTCCTCGAGATAAAAATTTTGTTATTCTAAGTGCTGATTACAGCCAAATTGAATTAAGAATAATGGCAAGTATTTGCGGTGACGAAACTTTAATAAAGGCATTTAAAAATGGAGAAGATATTCACAGAAGAACAGCTGCACTTGTGTTCAAAGTTAATCCTGAAGAAGTAACACCCGAAATGAGAAGAAAAGCAAAGGAAGTCAATTTTGGTATTTTATATGGTCTTGGTCCTTTTGGATTAAAAACAAGATTAGGAATTTCTCAATCTCATGCAAAAGAAATTTTTGATAATTACTTCAATTCATTCAAGAATGTAAAAAAGTTTATGGAAGATTCAATCAAAAAAGCACAACAAAAAGGTTATGCAGAAACTTTAATGGGCAGAAGAAGATATTTAAGAAATATTAACAGCAAAAATAAAGTTGTTCGTCAGTTTGAGGAACGTGTAGCTATCAATATGCCAATTCAAGGAACAGCCGCAGATATGATTAAATTAGCTATGATAAAAATCTACAAAGAACTTAAGAAAAGAAAAGCCCAGACAAAAATGATTCTTCAGGTACACGATGAATTGGTTTTTGATGCTCATAAAAGTGAAGTTGATGAGTTAAAATTTGTAATTAAAGAATTAATGGAGAATGCTTTGCCACTTAATCTGCCTGTTGTTGTTGATATTGGTATTGGAGATAACTGGCTGGATGCACACTAATTATTCAAGTAAAAATTTGTAAATCAAATAACCAAAATTTATCTGCAATAAACCAAATGCAATTCCACTGTAAAGATCCAAGCGATTTACTCTTTTTAATATTTCTTTATCACCAGTTGATAAATATTCGTCATACTTTTTATCTGCATTAATTTTAAAATATGCAGCCGTTGCTCCAAGAACTGCCGAAGTTCCAATTAATATCTTGAGCCAATTCGATTCAGATAATTCGTTTTTCTGAAAATTGTTTATTCCCGCTATTGAATTTTCATACAAAATATTTTTAATGCTTTTTGATTCTTGCAAATGAAATGTAAAATTGTAATGATAGTTACATTCTCTAATCCGAATTGTATCAATAAATTCGCTACCATTCCATTTATTTAAAAATTCTTTGATATAAATCTCATAAAAGCCGGTATCAAGTTCTGTTATTATATTTCCTTTCCCCGCATAATTATTATTAATAAAAATGTATGCATCAATTTTGTTTGTGTTGATTGTAACAATACTTTTACAATTCTGTGCATTCAAATAATTTAGTGTTAAAAATAGTATTAAAATTACTTTAATAAACTTCATCTTAATTCTCTATGAAAGTTTTGTAAGCAAAAATTTGTCCTCTGTCTGCACCAAATAAAATTAAACCATTGTAATAAACTGGTGAGAGCTTTACTCTTGTATCAAATTCTAAGGTCTTTTTGATTTCTCCATTTTCTGGATTAATGAAGTAAATTTTTTTATTAAAGTCTGGCTGAATTAAAAAGTTATTTAGAAGCAATGGAGTAGAATTAATAATACCTTTTGTATCAATGCTCCATTTTAATTTTCCATCACTTTTGAAAATAGAAAATATTTTCCCGGAAAGATTGCCAATAAAAATATTTTTAGAATTAAAGACAGGCAGAGTTACAACATTTGATTTGCTATTGAAAACCCAATTAATCTTTTTCGTCTGAATATTAAAAGAAAATAACTTGCCGCTGCTATCACAAAAATAAGCAGTGTCATTATCTAGAGTTATTCCGTTAATATTATCTTCAGAAATTTTTTCTCTGAACAATATTTTGCCATCGCTTGATGATACAATAAATAATTCTCCCCTGTCATTACCAAATATTATTATACTTTCATCAGATGCAGTAATTGAATGTGTGGACACTTTTGTTTCAATTGACCAGATTTTTATTCCTGCATAGTTAAATTTAATTAGTTCTCCCCTGTCGCTTAAAACAACAATTCCATCTTTCAATTTGAGCATTTCGCTATTTATGCTTCCTCTAATTTTTGTTTCACTTAAAGTTTTAGCATTATTTATATCTTTCATAACAAACAAAGAATAATTTTCTGTTTTAAGATTAACTGCAAAATAAATTCTTAATTTGTTAATAATTGGGGCAACAGTAATTGAACCAGAATATTTGTAGAAACCATATGATTTTCCTGATTTAATATTAAAACCATAAATTCTTCCCGATAAATCACTCACAAAAAGAAAATCATTATTAATTATAAATGAAGTATTCGATTGGCTACCGTTTGTTTCTGCTTTCCAGATTAATTCTAATGAATCGGTAATTGAAACATCTTCATAAAAATTTCTCTGAGGAATTTTACCAAACATTAAAATTCCTGAATCACTGAAATGAAAATTTTTTATTATCAAATCATGAGAACATGATGTTAAGAAAATAGAAGTTATAAGAAATATTTTAATATTTCGAAAAATCAAAAATCCCATCCAAAGAAAAATTGATAAAATAATTTTGGTTGAAACCTATTAAAGTTGTTTTCAATTTTCTTTCCAATATCATAACGCAGAGCAATAGCATTGAACAAATTAATTCTAAAACCAAAGCCAATACTTCCAAGAGTTTCTTTGTAAGATTTATCCCATGCTGAACCTGCATCAAAAAATAGAGCTCCTCGAATATTGAAAAAGCTTAATCCTAAAAATGGAAAGTTAATCTGAATTTTATCAATCAAGGGAAATCTTAATTCAACAGAAGAAAGCCACAATTTTTGACCTCTAATGCTCCAGCGGGGCCAGCCTCTTAAATCCCAGCTGCCGCCTGCAAAATATCTTCTTGCTTCTTTTCCGTTATTCACAAATAGAGCAGCCCTTGTTGCAATTGCGCTTCTTAATCCTAATCTATAATATTTTCTATAATCAATAATAAATGAGTAATAATTTACATTGCTATATTTTACATCGCTTGTGTAACCGAGTAATATTCGAAAACGAGAGCCATCAATCGGACCTGTTGGTGACCAAATAGAATTATCATGAACAAAAGAAAGTGAATTTGATACTAGCACTGATTTTCTTGAAATAATATCCCCAATTAATTCTTTATCTGAATTTGCAATGCTGACATCTGCTTCAATTCTTTGAAAACTCGAAAATGGATAATGAAGTTCGAAGTAACTGCCAAAAACTCTTTCATAGAAAAATTCATCCGATTCAGTGATATCATATCTTCTGCCTGCATAATGAAAAATGCCATAACCGAAATTTGTTCTCCGTTTCAAGCTAATTCTGCTTATTGCAACATTGAAATTTTTTAATATTTCGCTTTGGACTTCTGCAGTATTATAAACATAAAAGATATACCTATCATCACCAAGTAAATCACTTAAAGAAAATAAAGCTCCTCCACGAGAACCATAAATTGGGTCAGTAGATAATTGGCCAACAGCATAATCAAGTGTGTATTCGTTTTCATATTTTAATTTGTCCTGCTCAGAAGGAATGATAATCTCTTTAGCAAGCCACAAATTTCTTGTTTTCATTAAGTCAAAAGGGACTGTTGAATATGAAAAATGTTTATTTAAAGTAAGATTATAAAATTGGAATGAATATTTCTCGAAAGCTGATGTAATCAATGTGCTGTCGTTTACAAATGTAAAACTATAAACACTTGTTAAAAATTTTGTAACCTGAAAAATTTTATTCTCGTTCTTATTTACATAATCTAATTTCCAGATGTTAAAAGTTCCGTCATAATCACAATTAAAATAGAGTTCTGTATAATCAGAATTAAATTGCGGAGAGGAAATATTTGCATTAACATAAGTGAGATAATAGATGGAATTATCTTTCAGGTCATATTCAAATAAATTATACTTTTGTTGAAATTCTCCTGCAGTTCTATCCGAAGCAAAAATTATTTTCGTATTATCTTTATTAAAAATCGGGTCAATATCTGAATAATAATCATTTGTAATTCTTACTAATTCTTCATTTTCAAAATTATAAACATAAATATCAGTATAACCTTTTTTATCTGCTGCTGTAAAAAGAAGCAATTTACCATCACTTGAAAAAGAAGGTGAACGAATTGTTATTAGACTTGTTGGAGAAATTTGATTATCTAAATTATTGAATCGAAGCGTCTTAATAATTTTGTTTTCTTTGATGGAATAAATATGAATCACATCACTATAAAGCGATTTTGTTACAAATGCTATTTTGCCATCTCTAGAGACATCAAGAGTTTTTTCAAGCAGGTGAAAAGATTCAAAATCAGATTCTCTTTCCCCTTCAATCATTATTTCAGGTTTTTGAATTTCATCACTTTGAAAATCATATTTCATTTTAAATACCGAAGAATATCCATTATGATTACCAATAAAATAAATTTCTTTTACACCATTATTTTCATAAAATCTTGGTTCGAAATTAAATCCTTCATCAGTCAATTTTTTTGATTTTATAAAATGCGGATAATTATTTTGAAGAAGAGGAAAATATTTCTGCTGAAGAAAATAATACCATTTATTTCCAATGTCTTTAATTGATTCTCCAATAGTGAATTCAAGATTTTCTTTGAACGTATTAAAACGCCAGAAATTTTCCATTAGTTGAAGAATTTTTTCTTCACCATAATTTTTTGAAATAAATTCTAAAAAACTTTGACCTTCCTTATAAATTATGTATCCTGATGCAGCATCAAGTTCTTCAAGCGGGATAAAAAAATTGTTCAGTACAAAATCCCGCATAACCATTTCTGATTGAGTATC
>JARYLX010000082.1 GCA_029907415.1 Melioribacter sp. | reverse complement strand
TTCTCTTAATGGTGTAAACCAGAGACCATTGTAAATTAAATTAGCATATTCCTGAGAGATTAAAGTTTTATAGTGCATTACAGATTTTTCAAGTGTAATTCTCTCAAGTTCTTTATGTGCATAATGAAGAATTGTTGCTGCTGGAGCTTCATAAACTTCTCTTGATTTTATTCCAACTAATCTATTTTCAATCATATCAATTCTTCCTATAGCATTTCTTCCACCAATTTCATTTAATAACTTGACAAGTGAAACACTATCAAGTTCTTTTCCATTAACACTTTTTGGGATGCCTGTTTCAAATTCAATTGTAACTAACTCTGGTTCATCAGGTGCATTTTCTGGTGAAACTGTATGTAAAAATGCATCCTCTGGAGGTTCTACCATTGGGTCTTCAAGAACACCGCATTCAATTGCTGTTCCCCAGATATTATCATCAATAGAATATGGATTGCTTTTGGTTGCAGCGACAGGAATATTATTTGCAATTGCATAGTCGATTTCCTCTTCTCTGGATTTAAATTCCCATGTTCTTAGTGGTGCAATGCATTTAATATCGGGGGCTAGAGCACCTACTGAAACTTCAAATCGAACCTGGTCATTTCCTTTGCCTGTGCAGCCGTGTGCTACCATAGCAGCATTTTCTTTCTTTGCTATTTCAACAAGAGCTTTAGCTAAAAGCGGCCTACCGAGTGAAGTAGCCATTGGATAAGCTCCTTCATAAAGAGCTCCAGCTTTTAATGCCGGGAATGCATATTCTTCAACAAATTCTTTTGTTAAATCTTCAATATATACCTTAGAAGCTCCTGACTTAAGAGCTTTTTCTTCAAGTCCTTCTAATTCTTTTGATTGACCAAGATTACCTGTAAATGTAATTATTTCGGCATCATAATTTTTTTTAAGCCAGTGAACCATTACAGATGTATCAAGTCCACCCGAATAAGCTACAACTATTTTTTGCTTGCTCATATTACTTTATCCCTAATATTATTTTTAATTGTTCTATTACTTTTTTAATATTTTTTATTGACTTAGGAATTACTAAAATTGTATCATCACCTGCTATTGTGCCAAGAATTTCGGGTTCATTTTGTTTGTCAATATAAACTGCAACGCCCTGAGCCCTTCCTAAAAATGTTTTAACAAGAACAACACATTCATTAGATTCAATAGAAATTATTTCTTCTGCAATTCTGGATTTAAGTGCACCATCACCACCTTCGGTGCCAAGTCTATAGACAAGACCTTCGGAAGTTGGAACCCTTACAACACCAAGGTCGGTTAAATCCCGTGATAATGTTGCCTGTGTAACTTTGATTCCTTTTTGTCTCAGAATTTTTACAAGTTGTGTTTGATTATAAATATTCTGAGAAGAAATCAAAGATTTAATCAATGCATGGCGTTTTTGAATATCTTCAAGTTTTCTGCTCATAATTCACCTTTTATTAAATTTTAATCTGATACTATCTCCGTTCCTACACCTTCTTTAGTAAATATTTCAAGCAAAAGTGCATGTTGTATTCTTCCATCAATTATATGAACTTTTTGGACCCCGGCATCAAGAGCAGACAAAGCAGAATTTACTTTTGGAATCATACCACCACTTATAGTTCCATCTTTCATATATTTTTCAGCATCACTTTTTGTAAGATGTGAAATCAATGTATCACCTGCTTTAACTCCTTCGATATCTGTCATATAAACAAGTTTAGTTGCATTTAATGCGCCGGCTATATTACCTGCAGCAATATCTGCATTAACATTATAAATAGTTCCTTCTTCGTCGACACCAATTGGAGCAATAACAGGAAGATATCCATCTTTCAATAAATTTCTAATAAATGTTTCGTTGACATTTGTAATTTCTCCGACCAGACCTAAATCCTCTTTGTTATATTTTTTAACATTAACCAGACCTGCATCAATTCCACTTATTCCAACTGCTCTTCCACCGTAGATATTAATTCTTCTTACAATATCTTTATTTATTAATCCGGCAAGCACCATTTGAACAACATCACGGGTTTGTTCATCAGTATATCGTTGACCGTTAACAAATGTGGTTTTTAGATTTAACTTTTCTGAAAGTGATGTAATTTCTTTACCTCCTCCATGAACCACAACCACATTAATCCCAATTTTTCTTAAAAGTGTTACATCCTGAGCAACCATTTGTTTTAATGATTCATCATGCATTACTGCTCCGCCATATTTAATTACAAAGACAGCATTTTCAAATTGCTGAATGTAAGGCAGAGCTTCTACAAGAACATCTTCCTTTCTGTAATTGGGTTGTGTCAAGTTCTGTAACTCCCATTAATTTTAACATACTCTTCTGAAAAATCGCATGTCCAGCATGTAGCTTTTCCGCTGCCAATGTTTAATTTTAATAAAATGTTAATTTCTTTTGGTTTTAGAGTTTTATTTGCTTCTTTTGCAGGAAGTGTGACATAGTAATTCTGTAATAGAATAGGAACTTCATTAATTATTATTTCAAACTTCGCCGGGTCAAAATCTATTCCTGAATAACCAACAGCAGCAATAATTCTTCCCCAGTTTGCATCTTCACCATGAATTGCAGTTTTAACAAGTGGTGAAAGGGCTACTGTCTTTGCAGCTTTCAGAGCTTCTTCATCATTCTTTGCTCCTTCTACATTAATCTCAACTAATTTTGTCGCTCCTTCACCATCTTTCACAATATCAATTGATAATTTTTTCAAAACTTCGAAAAGATTATCATAAAAAATTTCATATGCTTCTGTATTTTCAGTAATTGTATTGATGCCCGACATACCATTTGCAAGAGCAATTACCATATCATTTGTACTCGTATCTCCATCAACTACAATTCTATTAAAAGTTTTATCTGTAATATCTTTTAACATTGTTTGAAATACATTTTTTTCAATTGCTGCATCTGTTGTAATAAAAGCAAGCATGGTTGCCATGTTTGGATGAATCATTCCCGAGCCTTTTGCGATTCCGCCAATTGTTACAATATTACCATTAATATCAAAACTTCTTGAAAAAGTTTTTATAAAAGTATCTGTTGTTAAGATTGCTTCTGCTGCAGTGTTATTATCATCGTCACTTAAATAATGAACAATTTTTTTTATACCGGCAGAAATTTTTTCCATTGGAAGAGGTTCGCCAATGACACCAGTTGATGAAACAAAAACTTCTTCTGGACGAATATTTAATTCTTTTGCAGTAATTTCAGCCATCATAACAGCATCTTTATAACCTCTTTCACCGGTGCATGCATTAGCATTTCCACTGTTTATTATAATAGCGCGGAATTTTTCATTTTCATTAAGATATTTTTTAGAAAGTAAAACCGGCGCTGCCTGAACTTTATTTTGAGTAAAAACACCTGCTGCTACTGCAGGAACATCAGATACAATAAGAGCTAAATCTTTTTTGAATCTCTTAACTCCACAATGAATTCCTGCTGCTTTAAATCCTTTAGGTGCAGTTACTCCAATTTTCATTTCAATTGCAACTTCATATTCTTGTTCCATTTCAACAATCCTGTTTCTTGTGGTAAATCAAATAAAATATTCATGTTTTGAACCGCCTGGCCTGCGGCTCCTTTTACCAAATTATCAATTGTAGAAAAAACTGTTATTGTATGGTTTTCATTAATTACAAATCCAATATCACAAAAGTTTGTGTATGCAACATCTTTCATTTCAGGAATTGAATTTTCTAAAAATCTAATAAATGGCTTTGAAGAATATGTTGTTAAATAAACTTCTTTAATTAGTTTATCATCCACACCTTTTTTCATTTGAGCATTAATTGTAGTATAAATTCCACGTGTTGCTGGAAGCAAATGTGGCACAAAAGAAAAATTCACAGATTTATTCCCAAAAGATTCAAGATAATATTTTATTTCAGGAATATGCTGGTGATTACCAACTTTGTATGCTCTGACATTTTCATTAACTTCGCTAAAAATCATATTCTGCACTGCCGACTTACCAGCTCCTGAAGTTCCGCTGTAAGATACAATGCTAACAAATGAATTATCTATTAAATCATTCTTAAGCAAAGGAAGAAGAGCCAGCAATATACTTGTTGGATAACAGCCCGGATTAGAAACAATCTTAGCTTTTGAAATTGCATTTTCGTTCCATTCGCTTAAGCCATAAACAGAATTTTCAATTAATTCCTGTGCTTTGTGTTCATGTTTATAATATTTTTTGTAGTCATCCATATTCTTTAATCTAAAGTCTCCGCCAATATCGATAACCTTCACATTGTTATTGTAAGCTGCTTTCACAAATTCAAAAGCCTGACCCGAAGGAAGCGCAACAAAAATTACATCAAGTTCATTCAATGATTCCTCGGAAAAATTTTCTATCTGCAGAGAAATTAAATTTCTTAAGCAAGTATGCACTTCATCAATTCGCAGACCTGCGGTGGATTGACCATATAATTTTTTTATTTCTGCTTCTGGATGATTCAAAAGAAGCTTAATTAGTTCTACTCCAGAATATCCAGCAGCACCAACTATACCGATATTTATCATTTGAATAATTTATTAAATTTATGATTATAATTATACATAATTATGCATAATTATGCAAATTATTCATTGCCTTAAAAAATTTTTAGCTTTAGTAAAATCCCTCGGCAAGTACAAAATATTACAAGATTAATTATATTAGTTACAAATTAAATAGCTAATACTAATACAAAAAATTCGGGGTAATATTTAAGTTATACCTTTAAATGCTTATTTTGGTAAAAAGAAAATTTTATCAAAAAATGATTAACAAAAAACAGCCTCTTTTAATCATTATTCTAATATTGACAATAAAAGTACAACTGTTATCTCAAAGCACTGAATTTTATTTTTCTCATATAACTGCTGAAGACGGCCTTTCTACGAACGGTGTAACAAAGATTTTTCAAGACAGCAGAGGTTTCATATGGTTTGGTACTTATAATGGATTAAACCGATATGATGGATATAATTTTAAGATATTTTTGCCAGAACCAGACAATCCTGCAAGTATTTCCAACCACTCAATTTCTTCAATTGTTGAAGACAAAGAGGGAAACCTATGGATTGCTACAATTGACGGCTTAAACAAATATAAAAGAAAAACCGAAGAATTTGTTGTATACAAAAATAATCCTGATGACCCAAACAGTATAAGCAGTAATAATGTAATCACTCTCTTTATTGATAGAGAAGGCACAATATGGGTTGGGACACTTAATGGATTAAACAAATACAATAAAGAAAAAGATAATTTTACTGTTATCAAAAAAGTAAGTGATAGACTTAATCCCGATTCATTAAATAGTGTTGTTTGTATTGAGGAAGACCGTAAAGGTAACCTATGGCTTGGAACATGGAATGGATTAACCTGCATGACAAAAGAGGGAAAAGTAATCAAACAAATATTTGCTCAGCCGCCAGATTATAAATATTTTGATTATAGAATAGTTTCTTCATTACTAATTGATAATTCAAATAACTTATGGATTGGCTTAACTAATAAAGGCATTGCAAAATATAATTTATTGAATGAAAAAATAAAATTTTATAAATCCATTAAAAATAATTCATCAACTCTTACAGATGACCATGTTAATACAATTTTCAAAGATAGAGAAAATAATATATGGATTGGCACCAAGAACGGATTAAATAAATATTTACCTTTAAGCGACAATTTTATTAGAATTTTACATGACCCCAATAAAACTTATTCTATAATTGACAATAATATACTTTCTTTAGAACAAGATAATACAGGAATTATATGGGTAGGAACTGGAGGAGGTGTAAGTAAAACCTTTCTTCCAAAAAATAATTTTCATTTTATAAGTAACAACATAAGCAATAGATTAACATCTATTTTTATAAATAAAAATAACGATATCTGGCTTGGTTCACTTGATGGCTTATACAAATTAGAAAAATCAGGAATAACTCATTTACAAAATAATCCAGATAATACCAACAGCATTAGTAATAATTTTATAATGTCTGTTTATGAAAGTAGTGATGGATATATCTGGATAGGCACAAATTATAGTGGATTAAATAGATATGACCCCAGAACCAAAAAATTCAAATTATACACTTATGATATTAACGACAATACATCAATAAGTAATAATGGGATTACCTCCATTTGCGAAGATAAACATGGCAATTTATGGTTTGCTACATGGTGGGGTCTAAATAAGTTTGATAAGAAAACAGAAAAATTTTATAGATATCTTCATGATAATGATAATCCCAATAGTTTACCTCACGATTTAGTTTGGGTTGTTTATGAGGATTCAAGAGGAATGATATGGGTTGGGACTGATGGAGGTGGAGCCGGCATGCTCAATCCCAAGACAAATAAATTTATAAACTTTACAAAGTCATCTCCAGAGTCATTAAAAATTAGTGAAAACAGAGTATTTGCAATCTTTGAATCAAGTGATGGAATAATATGGTTCGGAACTAGCGATGGATTAAGCTTTTATGATTATAAAACCAACAAAACAAAAATTTACAAAACTAAAGATGGATTACCTGGAAATATTATAAATGGAATAATCGAAGATAACAATGGAAACATCTGGGTTACTTCAGATAAAGGCTTAGCAAAATTTGATAGAAAAACTAAAATTTTCTATAACTACACAAAAAGAAATGGATTACCAGCTCAGGAATTTTCTCAAAATTTTACTGCTAAATCTAAAGATGGATATCTTTATTTTTCCTGCGGAGGCGGTTTATTATACTTTAATCCTGATAATATTAAAGAACAATATCTCAATGCACCAATAGTTTTTACTGATTTAAAGATATATAATAAGTCTGTTCCAATTGGAAAAAATAATTCCATTCTCAAAGAATCAATAACTGAAGCAAAAAGTATTACAATCCCTCCGGGCAACGATGTTATTACAATTGAATTTGCACTGCTGGATTTTTACAATGTAAAAAAGAACAGATACTTATATAAGCTCGAGGGATTTGATATGAACTGGAACGATGTTGGAAATAGAAATTCTGCTACATATACAAATTTACCACCGGGAGAATATAAGTTTATTGTTAAAGCATATAATATTGATGGCATCCGAGATGCAATACAGGCAACATTAACTATTATAATTTTACCTGCTTTTTATCAAACAGTATGGTTTAAATTGTTGTCTGCAGCTGCATTAATCTTAATGGTAGCTTTATATATAAACTTTAGAACAAGAAATGTGCGGAAACAAAATAAAATTCTTGAAGAGAAAATTTTAGAACGAACAAAAGACCTTGACGAAACAATAAAAAAATTAAGCAATGAAATCGAAGAAAGAATTAAAGCCGAAGAAAAAGTAAAAATATCACTTCAGGAAAAAGAAATATTGCTTAAAGAAATTCATCATCGTGTCAAAAATAACCTGCAGGTAGTTTCAAGTTTGTTATTTCTTCAATCAATTAATTTAAAGGATGAAAGTGTAATAAATGCGTTCAAGGAGAGTCGCGATAGAATTAAATGTATGGCTTTAATTCACGAGAAATTATACCGCTCAGAAAATTTATCGATGATTAGTTTTGAAGATTATATAAAAAGTCTGGTTGACGAACTAAAAAAATCTTTTGTAAGAAAAGACAAAAACATTATTATAGTTATAGAAGCAAAAGGTATTAATTTAAGTCTTGATACTGCTTTATCCTGCGGATTGATTGTTAACGAAGCTGTAACAAATTCATTTAAATATGCTTTCCCCGATTCATTCATTAAGGATAATGATGAATTGAAAATAGAAATAAAAGTCAACAAGATTAACTCTAACAAATACTTAATGATTATAAAAGATAATGGAGTTGGTCTGCCGAAAGATTTCGAAATCGAAAAATCAGATTCTCTGGGGATGAAATTAATAAGTTCTATTGTAAACCAGCTTAATGGAAATATTGAAATTAAATCAGAAAAAGGGGCGGAATTTAAGATTGTAATAGAGGACATAAAATAAAAATGCAAAAAAGAAAAATTCTTATTGTCGAAGACGAAGCAATTGTTGCATTAGAAATTAAATATAGATTAACATCATTAAATTATGAAGTTGTAGGAACTGCTTCTACGGGTGAAAAAGCTTTAGCACTTGCAGAAGAAACAAGACCAGATTTAGTACTTATGGATTTAAAACTAAAAGGTAAAATGAATGGACTGGAAACGGCTCATGAATTAAAAAACAAATTTTCTATTCCATCAATCTTTATTACAGCATATTCTGATGATACTACATTAAACGAAATCCAGGAAAATGGTTTTATAATACTTCAAAAACCTTTTACTCCCGAAGAATTACAAAATGTTATTGAAAATGTTTTAAAATAACGAGATTCTTGATTCAATTACACATCAAAAATTTGAAAATTCTTTCTTTTCTTACATGTAATTTTTACAACACCTGGACTTTTTAACTTATTAATTAACAAATATCATTTGCTTTCTTTTATTCCTTTCTTATATTCCAGAGTAAATTAAAACAGTTTTGTTAATTTATTCCACTGGTTCAATATTTGTAAGTTCTCTAAGAGCTATATTAAAGTAATTGAACTGGAAAATTTTACTTAATCAAAATTTGGTAAAATTGTGGGACAGCAACAGTTATTATTAATATTACTTGGAATTGTTATTGTAGGCATAGCAATATTTATGGGGATTAATTTATTCAGAGCAAATGCAATTGAGTCTAAAAGGAATATAGTAACAAATGAACTTGTAAATTTAGCAGCGATGGCACAAAAATATTATTTGAGTCCAAAAGCTCTTGGCGGAGGCGGAAGATCATTTATTGGATGGGATGTTCCACCCGAATTAAGAGTAACTGCTACAGGTAGTTATAGACGTGAAAGTGTGAGTGATGATAGCTTAACAATTATGGGGGTTGGTAACGAAATTGTAACAAACGATGACTCAATAAGAGTGAAAATAGTTGTTAAGCCAACCATTTATAGAGTAGAAATTATTAATTAAGTTCTTTTTATGATTGTACAGCAGGATTTATTTGTATTAGAATGACTCTTAAAAAATAATTTTTAGATGGTATATAAATTGATAAATATCTTTAATAAATACAGTTTCACTGTTTATTAATTAACATATTTACTCACAAAATAAAAGGAGTTAACTATGGGTCAACAACAATTATTACTTATCGTTCTCGGCGTTATAATCGTCGGTATTGCTGTAGTAGTAGGTATTAATGTATTTACGGCAAGCAGCTATCAAGCAAACAGAGACGCTCTAACAGCAGATTTAACAAATTTAGCTGCAATGGCACAACAATATTACCGTAAACCAACTGCATTGGGAGGTGGAGGTAATTCCTTTGTAGGTTGGAGCAGGGTCCTTAATCCTAATTTAATGCAGACAGCAAATATGGGTGCACCAATAGATACGGGTTCAGCTACACAAGATGAGGTAACAATTATAGCTACTGGTACAGAAAAAAATGATCAAGGTAACCCAATTAAATTGCAATGTGTTGTTAAACCTAATAATTTTACTATAACCGAAGTTCAACAATAATTTATACTTCCATACACACAAAAAATATTAAGGCTGGTAAAACATTGATTTGCCAGCCTTTTTATTTCTATAAATTTATTAACTCTTTAGAAAATAGATAACACTAACACATAGTTTAACAGTATTTTTCAGATTCTATAATTGAAAAACTGCTTTTTAATCATGTCTAAATGGCTCAATTATTGTAATTTACTATCGATAATCAAATAAATAATAACTCATTAGAAATTTATTCTAATAAATAAGTGACTACAGTTAATTAGTAATTACTTTTGTTTTTATTTTTCTTAAATTTAATATGCGTTACTTATTAAATGACTTTAATAAGGGGTTTTAATGATTGAAGTAAGATTTAATGCTATTAAACCAGGCGGACAAACAATCACTGGAACGCTTAATGAACCTACTTTCAGCGAAGCTAAAAAGAAGATTTACAAATTAGCTCAAAAAAACAACCTCAAAATCCATTCAATCCAGAAAAAAAGCACATATATTTATAAGATACGACGCGGCAACGAAAAACCAATTATTGGCGAACAAAGAGCTTTCAGTAAAGAAGAAGTTGTAAATGCTCTTAGAAAACTTGGTTATGAAGTTATTTCTGTCAATAAAAAATATTTTGAGTTCAACTTAAAGCCGCCTCAGCAGGACATTGTTTCTTATGTAAAAATTAGTGCTGAACTGCTCGAGCAAAAACTTCCTTATAGCGAAATTCTAACATTACTGATAAATGATATTCAAAACAAAACATTGCGTGAAACTTTAAGACAAATTAATAACGAACTCAAAAAAGGAGCTGACAGCGAAGCTACATTTCTTCGATACCAATCTGTATTTGGAAAATTTACTGCATATATGCTTGGACTAGCATCCAAAAGTGGTAACATGGCAGAAATCTACAAAGCAACAGCAAAATTTCTC
>JARYLX010000081.1 GCA_029907415.1 Melioribacter sp. | reverse complement strand
CCATAATTCAGGCTGCGGTTTTCTGTCTGTAGTTATCATTCCATTAATGCAGAATGGACTGATTCCAAATGTTAAATATTCCTTCCCTTCAGTAATTTCATCAAACTTAAGCCAGAGAATAGGTTGTGCATTTTCGAGTTTATCATAAATTTTAACTTCATCAAAAATGAAATTTGAAAGCCAGCCTAAATGCTGGTCATTGTTTCTGAAGGCATCTCTTCCAATATTTATTGGATAATGTGAAGAATTAATATTTCTATCATACTTTTTTAAACCCAAAATTTTTCCATCGATTGCTAAGGACATTTCTTTTCCATTATAAACTGCTTTTACTTTGTGCCATGTTGAATACCAATCTTCAGGCAATTTAATTTTAAGTGCATTTTTGTATGAATTAATGTAGAAACTCAGTGTGTCTTCTGTTATTTGAGTTACTCCAAATTGATAAGCTTTAGTTACCAAAGGATTTTCTAAATAAAATTTTTGTGGAAAAACTGTAAACTCGATTATCAAATTGTTGCTTCTTAAATCAAGGCGTGGGTCATCATATACTTCAATCCAATCATCCAATCCACTCAACTTAATAGCTTTCCCCTCAAGTCCCTCTACAATATCTGGTCTTCCCATCACACCACATTGAATATTGTTTGGCGAAAAATCTTTAACAAATTTTGATTTTACTTTTAACCCCTGGTCAACCCAATCCCAGACAAATCCGCCTTGAAGTTTTGGAACTTGATAAATTATTTCCCAAAACTCGTCAAAGTTGCCCAAACTATTTCCCATTGCATGTGCATATTCTCCCATAACAACTGGTTTTGATGTTGATAATCCAATTTGTCTTAATCTTGAAGGAGTAGGATATCTAGGACCAATTATATCAACATAAGGAGCTTCACCATCAGGCCAATTTGATTGATGCATTAAAAAGCGAGTTGGGTCAAATTTTTTAATGTACTCTGCCATTGCATAATGCGGCTTATCTAATCCGCATTCATTGCCTGTACTCCACATTACTACACTTGGATGATTTTTATCCCTTTGAACCATTCTAACAAATCTGTCCATAAAAGAATTAAAATAATCTTCTCTTGCTGGGAATGTATTTTCAGTGTAATGACATTCTGCATTAACTTCATCTTGAATTAAAATTCCATATTCATCACATAGGTCATACCATAAAGGATCGTTAGGATAATGACTTGTTCTTACAGCATTGAAATTAAACTGCTTTAATAATTTTATATCTTCGAGCATCAATTCTTTTGTTAAAGTTTTTCCTCCAACTGGATTATGTTCATGACGATTTGTTCCTCTGAAATAAATTGGCATGCCGTTCATCATTGCGATTCCATTTTTTACTTCTAATTCTCGAAATCCAACTCTTTGACATAAAATTTCAATTACTTTTTCATTCTGGTCAATTAATTCAAGAACAAGTTTATAAAGATATGGATGTTCATCAGACCATTTTTCCGGAGATGTAACTTTTTGAGTTAGAGTTGTTTGCAATTTATCTTTTACCTCAATGTAATCAGAATTATTTGATAAAACTTTTTTATTGGATGAATCATAAAGTGTATACCTAATTTTTACTTTCGATGATTTTTCTTGATAATTTTTTAATGTAATATCAAGTATCAAATTTGCATCTAAATATTTTTCATCAAGGTCCGTTTTGATGAATAAATCACGAATAGTCAGTTCTGGTTTCGAATAGAGATAAACATTTCTATAAATGCCGGAAAATCTGAACATATCCTGATCTTCAAGATATGAACCATCACACCAGCGAAGAACCATAACAGAAAGTAAATTATTTCCCTTTTCTAATTTATCTGTAATATCAAATTCGGCAGGGGTCATTCCATCTTCGTGATATCCTACATATTTTCCATTAAGCCATACAAATGCTGCTGATTGAATTCCATCAAAGTGAAGAAAGACTTTTCTATTTTTCCAATCATTTGGAACTTTGAATGTTTTTCTATAGAATCCAGTAGGATTAATATCATCTGGCACATAGGGTGGATTGTAAGGATAAAATTCCATTGGAATATTTCTATACATTAAATGGTCATATCCCTGCATCTGCCAGTTTGAAGGAACGGGAATTTCTTTCCATGCTTTGTCGTTAAATTCTTTTTTATAAAAATCTTTTGGTGCTAATGATGGATTAATTTTATAGTCGAATTTCCAGTTGCCATTTAATGATAAAAAGTAAGAAGAAAGATTGTAATCTCTCTGCAAAGCTCTGTCAATATTTTGATAGGGAATTAATATAGCAGTAGGTTCTTCTTTGTTTTCACCGAACACATTTGGATTTTCGATATACCTATTGATGTCAAAATCTAATTGTGGATAAATGTAATTTGTTAATAAAATGAATATCAAAACAATTTTTAAAATATTTTTTCTCATAGTTATCTCATTTCTTTTGTTTATAATGAATGGTTGATAATTCAGAAAGAACTTTTGCACTTTGTTCTGGAGTAATATCTCTTTGCGGCTCTGCAAGCATTTCATATCCAACCATAAATTTTTTAATTGTTGCCGACCTTAAAAGCGGCGGATAAAAATGCATATGCAAATGCCATTCTTTATGTTCTTTTCCATCAGTTGGTGCTTGATGAATTCCAGCAGAATAAGGAAAGCTTGTTTGAAATAAATTATCATATTTTGTTGTTATAACTTTTAATGCATTAGCAAATTCTTTTTTTTCATCTATCTTAAGTTGAGTAATGTTAGCAATTTTTCTTTTAGATATAATTAATGTTTCATAAGGCCATATTGCCCAGAAAGGAACAAGCACAACAAAAGAATTATTTTCATAAACAATTCTTTCTTTCAATTTTAATTCTAATTTGAGATAATCCGAAAGCAAACTTCGTCTGTATTTTTTGAAATACATTTTAAAATTCTTCAATTCCTTTGCAGGTTCAATTGGAATGCTTTCCTGAGCCCATATCTGGCAATGAGGGTGAGGATTACTGTTACCCATCATAGTTCCTTTATTTTCAAAAATCTGAACATAATTGATAAAAGGTTTAGAGCCAAGCATTTTAAATTCTTCAATCCAAGTATCAATTACTTTTTCAATATCAGATTCTGACATTTCAGGTAATGTTAAATCATGTCTTGGTGAAAAATTTACAACTCTGCAAATTCCCCTTTCACTTTTGGCAATCATTAAATTGTAATCGAATTTATTTTCAGGAATATTTTCAAGTAAAGCAGAAAAATCATTTGTAAAAACAAAAGTGCTTTCATAGTTTGGATTTGTTTCACCGTTAGCTCGTTTGTTGCCAGGACATAAATAACAATCAGGATCATATTGTGGACGAATTTCGTCATCAACTTTAGATATTTCACCTTGCCAAGGTCTTTGAGTTCTATGTGGTGAAACAAGTATCCATTCGCCTGTCAAAATATTTTTTCTTCTATGAGGAAAATTATTTAGTTCAAATTGTTGCATCTTCATAGACCTTTATAAAACTTGTTCCTTTGTTGATCGATGTTATATAATATTTAAGTTCTATACCAAATTTTCTTTTATATCTTTCAGCAAAAAAATTACAAATATCATTTACATCATTTTTCTCAATTAAATTAATTGTGCAGCCGCCAAATCCACCGCCCATCATTCTTGCACCAAAAATTCTATCTTCGTTTTTTGTAAGTTCTACAAGAAAATCTAATTCTTTGCAACTTACTTCATAATCTTTGCTTAATCCTTCATGAGTTTGATACATTAAATTTCCTACAGTTGGCAAATCTTTTTTCTTTAATGCATCGCACGCTTTTAATAATCTGTTATTTTCTTCAACAACATATTTACATCGATTAAATATTTTTTCCGGCATTTTATTTTTATAATCATAAATCATCTCTAAAGTAACATCTCGCAAACTTTGGGTATCTGGAAAATCTTTTTGAATAATCTGAACACCTTCCTTGCATTCTTTTCTTCTTTGATTATATTCAGAAGAAGCAAGAGAATGAGAGACTCCCGTATTAAAGAGAACTATTGAAATATTTTTGAATTCAAATGGGATATATTCATACTCGAGTGAACGGCAATCAATTTTCAAGACTTTATTTTCTTCACCAAAGATATTAATGTATTGGTCCATGATTCCGCATTTAACACCGACAAATTCATTTTCAGACTTTTGAGAGAGTTTTACCAAATCGAGTTTATCAATCTTCAAATCGAAAATATAATTGAGAGCATATGCTAAACCAGCTTCAATAGCTGCTGAAGAAGATAGACCCGCACCAATTGGAATATCTCCGCCAAAAACACAATTAAAGCCATTTATTTTATATTCGTTTTTATTCAATTGATCAACAATACCTATTAAATAGTTAGCCCAATTTTTATCAGACCTTTTTACGTCATCAATAGAAAATTCATAATTATCATTAATATCATATGCATATAAAAAGCATTTATTATCAGTTCGAGGTGCAATTGCAAAGTAAATTGCTTTATCAATTGCACCAGGTAAAACAAAACCCATATTGTAATCTGTATGCTCACCAATAATGTTTACTCTACCGGGTGAGCGAAGTATTAAAGGATTTTCATTAAAGAGTTCTCTAAATTTTTTTTCTATAGATTGCACATTCGCCATAATTCCACCTTATGAAATAGTAACCTTTCTGTTTTTTATGTATAAGATTCCACCAAATGTAATCATTACTGCCCCCCACCAAATATTGGGGTGAGTTTCACTCAATACTGTGAAACGTGCCGAAGGATTTAACAAATAATATATCCCTGCTAAAAAAATTATTCCTCCCATAATCAAGAGGATTAATCCCACAAAATACCAGATTGGTTTCATGCCTTTGACTGTCATTTCTATTCTCCTTTATTACCAGAAAATTATGTTAAGTATTACTAAAACAATTAATGAAATAATTGCAACAAATTCGGGTTTCTTAACAAAAGGTAAATGTTCATCATACTTTTCTTCAGTCAATCCTTTAACTAAACCAACCAATTCTTCTTTTGGCTTTTTCTTTGTAAATAAACTTATAATTACTGTAACAACAGCACATATTAGCCAAGCCCACCATGCTCTCCAGAAGTTTGCTGCCATATCACTCTGAACACTTGACATCGTTATTAAGCTTTCATTAAACCAATGAAATTTTACTCCCATATACATTAAAAATGATGAAAGCATACCCGTTATCAATCCCCAGAATGCTCCATTTGGAGTGATCCACCATACGAACATTCCCAATAACATGGTTGCAAATAATGGAGCATTAACCCATGAAAATATTGCCTGCATATAATCCATTATGCTAGGAAAACTTTTTGCCCAGTATGCTGTGCCTAATGAAACAATAACACCAACTACTGTAGAAACTCTTCCCATCCATAATAAATGTTTATCACTGGCGTTTTTATTCAGCACTGATTTATAAATATCATAAGTCCAAACAGTATTAAATGCACTAATGTTGCCTGCCTGACCTGCCATAAATCCCGCGAGCAATGCAGTAACACCCAATCCTACTAATCCACTTGGATAATATCTTTTAATTAACATTGGAAGTGCAGAATCGTAATTTACCTGTCCACCATCTTCTAATAATTTGAAACCGCTATTGGGGTCGTTATACAAAGCAATTGCAATTAATCCAGCAAGTATTACTATAAATGGCAATGCCATTTTGAAAAATGATGCAAGTATTGGAGTCATTCGTGCAGCTCGCAAGTCTTTAGCTGAAAATGCTCTTTGAACTACAAGAAAATCTGTAGTCCAATATCCAAATGATAATACAAATCCCAATCCTAAAACAATACCTGCCCAATGAATTAACATTCCATTCTGTGTCGGATCTGCTGATGTTGACCACAATGTATTCATAGATTCTGGAAGTCGATTTAAAATTTGGTCTATACTTCCTATTTCTATTATTCCCATAATTGATACAAGAAATAATCCGAACCAGATTAAAAAGAATTGAATTATTTCAGTAAATATTGCAGACATCAATCCACTTAATGTTACATATGCTGCAACAGTAGCAGCACTCACCCACATGCTAATATCCCAGTTCCAACCTAAAAATGTATGAAGCACCAATGCCATTGCATAAAGATTAATACCAGAAACAAGCAATGTCATTATTGCGAATGAAATTCCATTTAATACCCTTGTCTTTTCATCGAATCTTAATTTAAGGTAACCGGGGATAGATTTAATTTTACTGCTGTAATAAAATGGCATCATGTAGATACCGAGAAAAAGCATAGCAGGAATTGCACCTATCCAGTAGAAATGAGCTACATACATACCATATTTGAATGTATTGCCAGTCATTCCAAGTAACTCAAGTGCTCCTAAGTTTGCAGATAAAAAAGCAAGACCTGCAACCCAAGAAGAATTTTTTCTTCCTGCAAGAAAAAAGTCTTCTTCACTTGTAGTAAATTTTTGTAGATAAACTCCAATGCCTATTACGAAGGCAAAATAAATCAGGATTATTATCCAGTCGATTGGTGTAAGTCCTATTGATGGCATAAATAATTCCTTATTTGTGATTAGATAACAAATAAATCAAACTTTCATTCAATAAAAAATCAAGTAATTCAATTAAAAACTTGCAATCGATTGCAATATTCAACAAAAAAACTATATTATGCTGAACCGCGTATAATTAAATCAGCATTTAGAACAATTTCTTTATCTTCTGTTATATTTTTTTTCTCAATTAAGTTAATCAAAATTTCAGCTGCCTTTTTTCCCATTTCGAATGATGGTTGATTTACAGTAGTCAGAGGTGGATCAACCAGACTAGTAATTTTATTATTTGAAAAGCCAACAATAGCAACATCAGTAGGAATTCTTAATCCTGCCTCTTTAATTTTTTGAAATGCACCTATTGCAACTGGGTCGTTAACAGCAAAAATAGCATCCGGAATAATATTTTTTTCTAAAAGAGCGGACATCGAATCATAACCATCTTGCTCGTGCAAACCACCATATATAATTAATTCATTGTTAATAATTAAACCATGTTTATTTAGTGCTTCAATATATCCATTCATTCTTTTTTTACAAATGTCCAATCCAACTGGACCAGCAAAATGAGCAATTCTCTTGTAACCTTTTTGAATTAAATATGATACTGCGTTAAATGCACTTTGCTTATCATCAATCACTACTTTATAAGTATCTACATCTTCACATGTTCTATCAAAAAAAACAAGTGGTATTCCTTTTTCAATTAAGTCTTGGAAATGATTTCCTTGTTTAGTATTCTGTGATATTGAAACAATTAATCCTGCCACACGATGATGCATTAATAAATTTGTATTCACAACTTCCCTTTCAAAGCTTTCATTTGATTGACAAAGAATAATTGTATATCCTGAATTATAAGCCACCTGTTCAATACCACTTATAGCAGAAGAAAAAAAATCATGCTTAATTTCCGGGACAATTACACCAATTGTTGTTGTTCTATTACTCTTAAGACTTTGAGCTATCGGATTAGGTTTATAGTCTAAATCTTTTGCTACTTTTTTAACTTTCTTTTTAGTTTCAATACTAATATCAGGATGGTCATTCAGTGCGCGGGATACTGTAGATGCGGAAATTCCTAACTTTCTGGCAATATCATTTAATGTGCTATGTCTCATTATTAATAATCATTTTGCAAACGATTGCAATATAATTTTTATACCTGCTTTTGTCAAGAATTATTTTATCGATTTTAAAAAATTTTTTCAAAATATTTTTTTAACACTTCTTATTAAACTTTTTTTCACTTGTTACGATAATTAATTAACAAATTTGGGGTATGTTATGTTTTTATTTTATCTAATCGGTTATTTAATATTATTTTTCATAATTATGGGATTCATGATTAAATATGCTCCTTTAGGGTATGAAGATGAGAATGGATTCCATTATGTTTATGAAAAATCTAATAAAAGTAAATTTTCAAAAAGTAAAGTTGCTTAATATCTTTTCCAAGCTTCTTATTCTTACTGGGTTACCATTTGGAAATATTTATCAAAACTATTTTCTCATTAAATCTGTATCCTTATTTACTTAATTAACTTTTTTACTTTTTCTCTATAAGACTTTTTTCTGCTCCAAATTTATTTTTAAGTTCTTGTTTCTTTTCTTGCAAAATTATTTTTTGATTTTCTATTAATGTCCTATGCCCACTAATTTTTGCTTTTACTGGTTTAACTTTCTCAAGAAAATTTTATTTAGTTCTTGCAATTTTGGATTTATATATTTTTCAAATTTTGTTTGAAGCTGATTTTGTAACCAAATAATTTCATTTTCTATAGATTTTTAACTCAGTTACTATGACTTCACCTAAATCTGTCTTGAATGCAATATCATTTTATCATTGTTATCCTAGAATCTGAACCAAAAACTGATATATCAATATTTTAACTGTGTTGTAAATTATACTTTGTATTAAACTGTTTAGTTTAGATATATAATGAATTTCGATTTTTTTATAAGTTCTGTTAATTGAAAGATTAATTTATTTTTATTCCAATCAAATTTGATAAAAATTTACTTATAGTGTGATTAGTAAATAAAATATAAACTTGCGGCTAAATGAGAAAATACTTTTAAGTATAATAATTTCTTTGAAGTGAAGTTCAAATTAATGTTGATTGGAATTAGTACCGAAGGCCGGACTCGAACCGGCACGGAGTTTTGAGCTCCACTGGATTTTGAGTCCAGCGCGTCTACCAATTCCGCCACTTCGGCACTTTGAAGTTGCTGCGCAAAATTAATTTTATAAATAATTATTCGCAAGACATTACAATCATTTTTCCACCAATTTTATTTGCTTTTATCTGGATATGGAGGTGGTGGTGCTAATTTTGGTGGATTATTTTTCAACTCCTCTAATATAACTTCAATTGCTTTGTTTAATTGCTGGTCAATTCCTTCATATTCAAGTGCAGGGTCATTGTCAACTTCAATATCTGGCTCCACTCCATATCCTTCCATAATCCATTCTTTACCTTCAATATCATAACGAGAAAATTCTGGTTTATTGAGATAACCACCATCAACTAACGGCAAAGTTCCTCTTATTCCAACAACTCCTCCCCATGAACGCTTGCCAATTAATTTACCAAGCTTAGCCTGTCTAAATCGATATGGGAAGATATCTCCATCTGATGCTGAATATTCATCTAACAATAATACTTTTGGACCATAATGTGTTCCTGTAGGATCAACATTTGGTTTTGAATTTCGTGCTATGGTAATCATCTGTAACTTTCTATTGAGCCTTTCTAAAATCATTGGTGAAACATTTCCACCTCCATTCCCTCTATCATCAATTATTAATGCTTCCTTTTTTAATTGTGGATAATAAAGTTTTGCAAATTGATTTAATCCTGCTATACCCATATCTGGAATATGAATGTAACCAACTCTTCCATTTGTGGCTTTATTAACTTTTTCAATATTATTTTCTACCCAGTTGTAATAATACAACGGCTGCTCATTATCAATTGGAATAACAACTGTTTCATGACTTCCATCAATTTTGGGTACTGAGTTTACAGTTAAAGTCACCTGTTTATTTGCTGTATTTATTAATGATTCATAAATATTATTCATTTGATTGGTAAGTTTTCCATTCACTGCAATTATATAATCACCTTCTTTAACATCAACACCAATTTCGGTCAATGGTGAACGAAGATTTTTATCCCAATTTTGTCCCTTCAATATTTTTTTTATTTGATAAAATTTTGTTGTTTCATCTCTGATTAGCACTGCACCCAGCAAACCTAATTTAATTCTTTCAGGTTTAGGATAATCTCCGCCTCCTACATAAGTATGACCAATATTCAATTCTCCTATCATTTCTCCAATGATGTAAGTTAAATCTGCGCGATGATTAACATGATCAACAAGTGGTTCATAATTTTTCTTTACTTTTTCCCAGTCAACTCCATGCATATTTGGGTCAAAAAAGAAATCACGCATTTGTCTCCAGCATTCATTAAATATTTGATGCCACTCAGCATATTTATCGAGATTCATTTTTAAATCTTCAAGTGATAATTTTTCTTTCAACTCGAGTTTGTTATTTGGAAGGTCAATTATGTAAAATGAATTTTGACTGCTTACAATCATCTTTTTTCTGTCAGCAGAAATTTCAAAACCATCTGCCTCACCAAGCTCTGTTTCGGATTTCTTTTCAAAGTCATACATAACAAGTTTTGCTTTACGGTCTGAAGAGCCTCTTTTCATATAATAAATTTTATTATTTGCCGAGGTCAATCCAAAATATGTTGAACCATCAGGTGTTACTTCTGCAATTCTATCTTTTATTCCATCAAAATCAATTTTAATTTCTGTAGGTTTACTTTCTTTTTTTTCTTTATCACTTTCTTTTTTGTTCTGAGTTTCTGATTTAATTGTTACTTCATCACTCTGAGGCTCAAATGGTGATTTTGTATCTTTCGATAAAGTTATCAAATAAATTTTTGCCATATCTGTAT
>JARYLX010000080.1 GCA_029907415.1 Melioribacter sp. | reverse complement strand
ACTCGGATTACTTTCATAAGTATAGTATACACACAATCTTCCATTTACAAAGATTCCAAATCCTTGCGGAGGTTTATTATCATGTTCATGTATTTTAGGTGGACCATAACTAAAATCATAAACACAATGATAAATTCCGTGATTAAAGGGAAGTTCTACCAAATCTTTATCGGGAAAAACTTTTTTTATTTCTCTTCTAAATGCTTTATCCAGACCATAATCATCATCAACATAAAGAAAACCGCCATTTTCAAGATAAGTTCGAAGTTTCTTTGCTTCGGACTCTGAAAAAACAATATTACCATGACCTGTCATAAACAAAAATGGATAGGCAAAAATATTTCCACTTGTTAAGTCGACATATTCATAAACTGGATTTGTTTTAATATTTGTATTCTCAGCAATAAATTTCAAAAGATTTACTTCAGCTGATGGGTCGTTATACCAGTCACCACCGCCGTTATATTTTAATCTTGCTATCTTAAACCCAATTTGATTCTGTGCAGATATTGCATTTATAAAAATTAAAAGAATAATAACAAATCGTTTCATAATGACTTTTTATTTTCAAATGCTAAGATAAATATTTTGTTAACTTGAATCATAAGAATAATTTTTCACCTTTCTTAATTAGGAAGAAAATCAAATTGGCTTGGGATTAACTAAAAACAATTTCCCAATTAAATAACCTGTTCAAAACTGGCAACTTAGTTTAATCTGTAACCTTAGATTTTAACAGAGGTAAATTGTCATCATTATTTATACAATAACAATCTCCTGAGTTCGTAAAGCTCTTGGGAATTGGCTTTTCAATCCTTCACCGGATAAAACAGCTGTGCCAAGTATATGATTATTGTATTTCACAATTTTCTGTCCTTCATTCCCAAAATTTCTTTTAATAGTTCCGCCTTTCAAATACAATTCGAGTTCTTTCTTATCTTCAAGCTCAGCAACATTTTGATTAAAATAATTTCCAAGTATTTGAGCAGCGATTGTATGTATTTGGACAATTTTGTTTTTATCAATCGAGCCAAACTTTGAACCTATTCTATTAAACATTCCTGAATTAATTGAATCCCAATCTTCATTAACAAAATACAAATCCTTGCTTCTTACAATATATTTATAATTTTCAAAAATACTTTTTTCAATTCCATAGTAATCAGCAACTCTAAGTAAAAAATCTTTAACTTTTTTATTAGAAAAACTGCAGAGTTCTATTTTCTCTGTCGATAGTACTTTTTCAGAATTATCTTTTAGTTCATCCAACTTTTTCAATTTAGCAACAAAAAATCCCTCCGAATTAACTTCCCATGGAAGAATTCTTCTTGCTTTTGATAATGAATTGTCAAGTTCTTCATTTTCATACTTGGTAAATGCCGGCTGATTTTTTATAGATAAATTTATTTCTTCTAATTCTACAGGATACTTTTTTAATATTTTATTTAACACCAACTCATTTTCTTCAAGTGTTAGTGTACATGTTGAATATATTAGAGCACCTCCAGTTTTCAACATCTTAATTGCACTTAAAAGTAATTTGTATTGAACTTCTGCAATACTGCCAATTTTATTAATGTTCCACCAGTTGCTTACTTCTCCTCGTTTCTGAACAATTCCAAGTGCACTGCAAGGTGCATCAACAAGAATTTTATCAAAGTAATTTTCAAAATATTTACTTAATAGTTCTCCTTTTTTATTAAGAACCCCAGTATTGAGTATATTCATTTTATCCAGATTAAACATTAATACTTTTAACCTATCAAGTGAAATATCATTTGCAATTAATGTTCCTTTGTTGTTCATCAAATCTGATAACTGTGTTGTTTTGGAGCCGGGAGCTGCACACAAATCAAGCACCTTATCGTTTTCAGAAGGATTTAATACATTGGCTGGAATCATCGAAGAAAAGCTTTGAATGTAATAATGACCAAGTATGTAATAAATAGTCTTTCCTATTAAATCTTCCCCTTCGATTACCTGATATGAATTTTCAAGAGATTCTATTTTTTTTAATTCAATTCCATAATCTTTCAAATTTTTTATAAGTAAATCTGGATTCACTTTCCTTGAAAATCGTATGCAACTTTTATAATTACTGTCATAAAACTCTTTATACTTTTGAAAATATTCTTCGCCAAAATTTTTTTTAATATAATTAGAAATATTATCACTGAGTAAAATCATTTTTAAAGCCTTATCAGATTTAATGATTTGAATACGTGAGATGATACTTCAGGAAATTTTTCTTTACAATCTTTTTCGATGCTTCTTAAAATGTTATCAAGATAATCTTCATATGATTTAACAGCTGTTCTAATATCTTCTTCATTTTCTGGAATAAGAATCTTTGACGGCTTATTTCTATTTGCATAAATGATATATTTTGCTACATAATAACTTTTGAAGTGAAAAACGATATTCCCTTCATTATCTACAATTTCATAGCTGTCAAACAGTGGGGGAGCAAGAAACAAATTTTTGCCGGGAAGTTCTACAATTTTATTTTCTGTTGACAAATTAAAATCTTCCGGAAAACTTTTTAATTCTTTTCTAATCTTTTCAATCCAGTTTACTGCAATCTCTTTTTCGTTCATGTTTTAATTCCTGTTTACGATGCTTAAAAAATTTCTTAATCAAAATATAAGTAAGATTCTTTTATCGAATTGCATCTAAATATTTATAGCTTACTTGAAAATTTTCATAATCAGTTGAGCAAAATGAAACAAATTAATAATTACGAATACATCAAAATTATTTTTCTTTTTGTGATTTTTGATTGAAACAATTAAAGCTTTCCAATCTCGTTTATTACATTCAGAAAAGATTCGGGTAGAGGAGATTTTATTTTCATCTTTTTTTCATCTTCAATAAAAAATTCGATTTCTTCTGCATGAAGCATTAAGCGGGAGAAATTTTTTTGCAAAGATTTTTCACCATAATGTAAATCGCCAACTATAGGATGACCAATACTATAAAGATGAACTCGTAATTGATGACGTCTTCCTGTCTCGGGAGTTAATTTTAAAAGTGTAAATGAATTAAATCTTTCAAGAACATCATATTTGGTTCTGCTTTTTTTGCCTTTCACTTCATCTACTCCCATTCTCCCCGAACCAAACTGACGAATCTTTTTATTTATTAATCCAGTATTTTCACTTAAAATTCCATGAACAAGAGCAATATATTTTTTTTCTATCAGATGATTTTCAAACTGTTTATTCAAAAATTTATGCATCAATGAATTTTTTGCAAATAACATAACACCGCTCACATCTTTATCAAGCCGATGAACAATAAATAATTTTCCATTATATTCTTTTTGCAAAATTGAATGAACAGTTTCTGCTGATTTATCATTTTCTTTAATTGAAGAAATTCCTTCCGGCTTATCTACTGCAATAATTTTATCATCTTCATACAAAATTTTTAATCGCATATTTTATTTAACTTAATTCAAGTAAAAAAGCTTCTTGTGAATTAAAGACTGTTTTTACAAAACCCATTTTTTTTAAATATTTATTATGAGTGTTATTTCCCGGATAAGTAAAAATTTTTCTAATGTTATTTTCCTTAAAAAATTTCTGATAAACATATTTCCCTATTTTGAAATCGCGATAACCTGGTATAACATAATCAAGATTTACAAAAACCGAATTGATATCAATATTTTTTGCACAGACAAGTCCAGCAGGGACAGAATTTCTAAGCACAAAAATTACTCTGGTATTTTCATCTAAATCAAACAAAAAATTTGGGACAAATTTTTTTATTTCTTTTTGATGAAAAGAAAGAAAATATTTTAAATATTCGGAATTGGGTTCAACTTCAAGGGTATCAAAGTATACTTCGGCAGAAAAAATTTCAATAAGATAATAAATATTAACAATTACAATAAATCCATTGACAAGAGCAACTGGATAAGCTGAAATAATTATTCCATAAAATGTAAAAATTAATGAACCAATTAGATTAATTATCCTTAGCTTTACAATTGAGCTCATCATCAATGATATTGCAACAAGAACAGAAGCTAAATAACCAATTATTTCAACTAAGTTAATATTGTATTGCATATTTAAGTTCCTATGACTTTAGCAATAGTATTTTGATAATAGAAAAATTCTATAAAATATTTTTTACTAAATTCAATTTACAAAAATGATTAACGATTCCTGAATAAAATCTTATTTTAGTAATACAAAAAAATGAATTTTGCAGATGAACAATTATAACAACTATCCAGTAATCAGCCTGGATGATATTATAAGACCGACTCAATTAATAATTGATTTAAAAGTACTTAAAGAAAATTTCAACAAAATAAAACAACATGTAAAACCTGCACGGGTAATGCCAATCTTAAAAGCAAATGCATATGGACATGGGCTCGTGCGAATTGCGCAATTAATGCAGGAACTTAATGCTGATTATATTGGAGTTGCAGTTCTTGAAGAAGGAATTTTATTGAGAGAAACCGGGATTAAACTTCCTATACTTGTGCTTGGAGGAATATGGGGAAATCAAATTCCAATTTTCTTGAAACACAATTTGACAATGACTGCATCTTCAATTGAAAAATTAAATCAGATTGATGAGATTGCTGGCAAAATGAACATAAAAGCTAAAGTACATTTGAAAATTGATACAGGAATGGAAAGGATTGGCGTGCATTATTACAACGCAAAAAATTTTCTGAATGCTGCTGTTAAAACAAAAAATGTAATCATAGAAGGAATTTATTCTCACTTTGCAAATTCTGAAAAGGGGGATTTAAGCTATACCAAACTTCAACTTGAAAGATTTCAAGAAGTAATTTGGTACGCAGAAAAAATTTTTCAAGAAAAACTCATTTTTCACATTTCAAATTCTGGTGCAATTCTTCAGATGCCAGAGGCAAATCTTGATATGGTTCGTCCTGGAATTATGTTATATGGAGTTTATCCTTCGAATGAAGTAAAAAAAACAGTTGAAGTAAAATCAGCTTTAACATGGAAATCTATTGTAGTTTATTTCAAAGTTATAAAACCAAATCATCCCGTTGGTTATGGTTCAACATGGCAAACAGACCATAACATTCGTTCTGTAACAATTCCTGTTGGTTATGGTGATGGTTATATGAGAAGCATGAGCAATAAAGCAGAGGTAATAATTAGAGGAAAGAGATATCCTGTTATTGGTACAATCTCAATGGACCAGATTGTTGTTAACATTGAAAATGATACTGCATATAATGGTGACGAAGTAATTCTAATTGGTTCAGATGGAAACAGTAAAATCACCGTTGAAGAAATGGCAGACTGGGCTGGCACCATTCCTTACGAGATATTAACTAATATCAATACACGTGTTCCGAGAGTTTATATAGAATAATCAAAAAATTATGCAGCTAAATATCTCATCAATTTTCTTTTTGCAATTGGAAGAACAGTTTCATTAAAAGGAAAATCTATATCGGTCTCCAGATTATAAGTTGCTGGATTTGGCAGTTCGGGATATTTTTTAATCAAATTTAGCTTAATTGTTTCTGGAGGAATTACTGTTGTTTCTTCTTTAATAAATTCCAGCAAATGTGTTTTCAATGACTTAAAAGGAACACTTGATGTAACAATATTGGACAATAAAAATTTATAAATATAAGTTGCTCTTTCTGCATGCGAAGGCACAAAGAAATATCCCTCATCTTTATAAAGAGGTAAAATTCCAATTTCTTTTATATCCATGTTTGATTCAACAAAATCGTAGATTGCAGTTCCTTCTTCAATAACTTCTTTAATCTTGGGAAGAGCCCATTCAATAAAATCAAATATTTTTGAAAGCTTATCGTCGCTAATTTGTTCTGTATTGTATTCATAGATTAGAGATTGGCTTTCCAGATCTATTCCAACAATTTTTTTAGATAGCAAGCCTCTATAATTTTCTCTCTGATTTAAAAGATTATTAAGCTCATTGCTCAGTTCTATCAATTCACCGAATATTGGATACAATTTATTTTTATGCAATTGTTCTCTATAATTTTTCAATGCTGCAAGAACTTTGTATTCAGATAATTCAGCATCTTCAGCAGATGAAATAAAAACATCAATTGTTAAATTTTCCATATCACCTCCATAGAAGGATTTATCTGTTCTGATTAATAATCGATATATTAATAAAAAAGTTGATATACTAATTCAAGTGTAAAAATTTTTCTATTGGAACATGATTATTCAAATTATCATTTAAAGCAAAAATTTTCTCACTTAATATTTCATTGCATACATTGAATTGATAAAGGACTAATTAATAATTTGCTCGAGACTTCAGAAAATTTCAACATATCATTCCTGTATAAAAAGGAATCCATTAATTATTAAGTAGAATTCTGCTTTCTTCCATCAGAATGCTTATGGCAGCAAAAATAACAGTTGGTTCGAAATTTATTTTTTGAAGGTTCTCGTTCGGTAGTTTAGGATAAACCAACGGATATAAAATTTACTAATGCAGACTGGTTTATAATTTATTATATTTGTTGCAGTTGAAAAAATATGTATAATAAATGGAAGTAGAAGAACAGTTGATGAATCATGTTGGGCAGTTGCTCTCTGAAATTAAAAATTCAGGGGGAGGAAAGTCCGAACACCACAGAACAAGGTGCCGGGTAACGCCCGGGGGCTTGAAGACGAAAGTCTCAAGCTACGGAAAGTGCCACAGAAAAAATACCGCCCTGCTGCTGGCGGGGTAAGGGTGAAAAGGCGAGGTAAGAGCTCACCGCTCCGATAGTAATATCGGAGGTCTCGTGATGAACGAGATCCTGCAGAAATGCAGGACACGGCAAACCCCACCTGGTGCAAGGTCAAGCAGAAGGACTCCCGCTACGGCGGGAAAAGGTTGTTCGCCTTTCAGTTCCTTCGGGTAGACCGCTAGACCACGATAGTAATATCGTGGCTAGATAAATAACTGCCGCTCGCCTATGGCGAGTTACAGAATTCGGCTTATAGACATGGTTCATCACTGTTCTTCCATATCAAAATATGCAAAACAAAAAATGGAAATTAAAAAATTCTCCAGATGAAAAATTAATACTATCATTAGCCGACAGTCTAAATATTTCAAATTCACTAGCATTACTTCTTATTCAAAGAGGAATTACTTCTTTCCATGAAGCAAAATTATATTTCCGTCCATCTTTAGATTCTCTCTACGACCCATTTCTTATGGATGGAATGCAGGCAGCATCAAAAAGAGTTATTAAAGCTATTACTAACAACCAAAAAATCTGTGTTTATGGAGACTATGATGTCGATGGTACATGTTCAGCTTCTTTAATGTATCTTTTTCTTAAAGAACTTGGAGCAGATGTTCAAACTTATATACCAAACAGATTATCAGAGGGTTACGGAATTTCAATTCAAAGCATCGATTACTTAAATGAACAAGGAGTAAATCTTATAATTAGTGTCGATTGTGGAATTACTGCTGTTGAAGAAGTAGAATATGCAAAGTCATTAAACATTGATACAATTATATGCGACCATCATCAACCAAAAGATAAACTACCCGATGCTCTTGCAATCTTAGATCCATTAAAACCTGGGGACCAATATCCGTTCAAGCATCTGTCTGGTGCAGGGGTTGCATTTAAACTTGCTACAGCAATTGGTTATAAAATTGGGAAAAAAGATATGGCTTTAAAATATCTTGACCTTGTTGCACTGGCAGGAGCTGCAGATATAGTTCCACTTGTAGATGAAAATAGAATCCTTGTTAAAGAAGGTCTACAAATTATAAACAATAATCCTCGTCCTGGTATTGCTGCATTAATAAAATGCTCAAGAATTGAACCTGGTAATTTAACTGCTGGTCAAATAGTATTTACAATTGCACCGCGTATTAATGCTGTTGGAAGATTAGGAGATGCCAATAGAGCAGTAGAATTATTTACAACTGACGACCCTGTTAAAGCTATGGAACTTGCACAAATTCTTGAAGATGAAAATCAAAAACGCCGCTCAATTGATGAGGCAACATTTTCTCATGCCGTTAATCTTGTTGAATCTTCCATTGACCTGAACAATGAATATGGAATTGTGCTTCACGATAATGACTGGCATCCCGGTGTAATTGGAATTGTTGCATCACGTCTTGTGGAAAAATTTCATAGACCAACAATAATGCTTACAACTATAGATGGAATTGCTAAAGGTTCGGCAAGAAGCATTCCCGGCTTCAATATTTATGAAGCACTTCAAAGTTGTGAAGATTTATTACTTCAATTTGGAGGACACGAAGCTGCAGCCGGTCTTGCAGTTGAATTAGACAAAATCGAAATGTTCAGAAAAAGATTTAATGAAATATTAAGACAATGCATTAACGAAGAAGATATTTCTCCTGAAATTCTTATTGATGCAAAAATTTCTTTTTCTGAAATTTCACCTAAGTTTATTCGAATACTTGACCAATTTGCACCATTTGGACCAGGGAACATGAGACCAATTTTCTTGAGCGAAAAAGTCTCTTTAACCAATCCTCCAAGAATTGTTGGTAATAATCATCTTGTTACAACTTTCAAACAAAATGGGAACGACAAAGTTTTTGATGCAATTGGTTTTAATCTTGGTTATTACGCCGACCATATTGATAAAGATAAAGATTTAGTAGATATTGTATACACAATTGAAACAGTTAATAAAGAAGGAAAAATTTTTCCACAATTAAGAATCAAAGATATTCGTGTAAATAATCATTATTAATAAAAAGAAAATGTAAAAGATATAAAGGAGATATTTTATGTCGGGACATTCAAAATGGGCAACAATTAAAAGAAAAAAAGCAGCACTTGATGCAAAAAAAGGGAAAATATTTACAAAGTTAATTAAAGAAATTACTATCGCTGCTCGTCACGGAGGTGGTGACCCAGAAGGCAACCCAAGACTTCGACTTGCAATTGACAATGCCAAAGCTGCTAACATGCCTGCTGAAAATATCGAAAGAGCAATTAAAAAAGCTACAGGTGAACTTGAAGGTGCTACATATTATGAAGTTATCTACGAAGGTTATGGTCCAGGTGGTGTTGCTTTAATGGTCGAAGCTGCAACTGACAATAAAAACAGAACTGTAGCAGAAATTCGACATATTTTCTCGCGCAATGGCGGTAGCCTTGGCGAATCAAATTCTGTTGCATGGATGTTTGAACGTAAAGGCATAATTACTGTAAAACGCGAAGGAAAATCAGAAGATGAAATGCTTGAAATTATTCTTGAAGCCGGGGCAGATGATTTACAAACAGAAGAAGAATTCTTTGAAGTAACAACTTCACTTGAATCATTTGATAAAGTTCGAAAAGCACTTGCAGAAAAAAATTTGAATATCGAAAATGCTTCGTTACAGTGGGTGGCTAAAAATCACATTTCGGTAAAAGGTGAAGATGCTGAAAAATTAATGAAGCTGATTGACTCCCTCGAAGACTGTGATGATGTACAAAATGTTTATTCAAATGCAGATTTTATTGATATGTAAAATTTCTATTTCAAAAATCATTTGACTAAAATTTATTATCAATTAATAACTCTTTATAATGAGAATATTAGGTGTAGATCCCGGAACAATAACAACAGGTTATGGAATAATCGATTTCGACAAAAACGAAATTGTTTATATTGCTTCCGGGACTATCCAAATTCCCATAACTAAAGATTTTGGCCCACGTCTTGAAAAAATTTATGACGAACTTTATAAAATTATTAAAAAGTATAAACCAACAGAATTTGCTCTTGAAACAGCGTTTTACGGCAAAAATGTTCAATCTGCATTAAAGATTGGTTATGCCCGCGGTGTATCACTTCTTGCTGCGGTTCATAATAAACTTCATATTAATGAATATTCTCCAAGAGAAATAAAAAAGTCAATAGTCGGAAAAGGTTCTTCTTCAAAAGAGCAGGTTCAATATATGATTAAAAAAATTTGCTCGATAAAAAAATCAAAAATGAAGTTCGATGAAAGTGATGCTATAGCAGTTGCTGTATGTCATGCTTTTAAAATAAAATCAAACTACAATCATAAAAGAAGTAAGAATTGGAAAGAATTTATTGAATCAAATCCCGAAAGAATTATTCATTATTAATTATCATGATTGGATACATTAAAGGAAAAATCATATCGAAAAAGCCCACTAAAATTATAATTGATGTTAATGGAGTGGGTTATTTAATTAATATTTCAGTAAACACTTTTGAAAAAATTGCTGACAAAGAAGAAGCTTCACTTTATACATATTTGAGCGTTAAAGAAGATTCTCTTGATTTATTTGGGTTTTATTCTTTAGCAGAAAAAGAAATGTTCGAATTATTAATAAGTGTAAGTGGAATTGGCCCAAAAACTGCACAAAGTATTTTGTCAGGAATTCAAATTGAAGATTTGAAAAATGCAATTAAATCGGGAAATATCCATCGTTTAACTTCTGCTCCAGGAATCGGCAGAAAAACTGCTGAAAGAATGATTGTAGAACTAAAAGATAAAATTGAGGTCGTTTCAGAAATCAGCAGTGAGATTTCGAAGAGTATCTCTTCAATTAAAAATGATGCTATTGCAGCACTAATAAATCTTGGCTA
>JARYLX010000007.1 GCA_029907415.1 Melioribacter sp. | reverse complement strand
TGAAAAAGAAAAAATTGAATTTGCATATCCTACTCAAACTATCTTTATCAACAAAAGTTGATTGATAAAAATTTAGAACCTATTTTTGATTTGAAAAATCCGGTAAATAAGATGACTGTTTTTTTCTCAAAAGCATGCGAACTCGGCTTACAAGCTGTTCTTTTCCTATCTATTAAAAAAGAAAAAGTTATTTTTAATGCTGAAGAAATATCAAAGGAATTAAAAGTACCAAAAGAATTTGTATCGAAAGTTCTACAGAAACTTACATATCACGGCTTAGTAGGTTCTAAAAAAGGAAAAAGCGGGGGGTTTTATTTAGCAAAAAATCCTAGTCTCATTCGATTAATTGATATCATCGAAGCAATTGATGGATTGGATGTGTTTAAAAGCTGCGTTTTAGGTTTTCCAGGTTGTTCAAATGATAATCCATGCCCCGTTCATGATAAGTGGGGCAAACTTCGAGATGAGGCATACAAAATGTTTAGTGAAGAAACTCTCTCGCAATTAAAGGAAAAGACCATACAAAAAATTTTGAACCTGTAAAATGAAAAAGAATAAAGTTAATCAAAAACGATAATTTATTATTATGAGGAGAACACAGATGACACAGATAGTACAGATAACCACAAGTAAAATCAATGGAAATCATGTCTTATTGGTGTCATCTGTGTTCTTAAACAATATTTATTCCTTCTTTTTGTTTAATCTCATCTGATGAGCCAATTCTTTTATTTCCGTTAAATCTCTTTGCATTTCGCTCCATCCATACCATAAAGCATAATCAGGATTATTATGAAAAGTACCTTGGAATGTTCTCATCCTGTGTTCAAGAAACATTACAAATAATTTTTGTTCAATGGCTGTTGGTGCATCATGAAATGTCAATAACATTGGATATGCATAGGGATAATTATCGGGTTTTTTAATTATACCATCTTTGTAAAGATCAGCTACCGTTTTTATTGCTTCAGCCATTAATCTATCTGCATTTTTTATCATATCATCTCCTTTTTGCAATTCTGCTTTCACATAATTTTCAGAATGGCATTGAGTGCAAACCTTAATCATTTTATCTCTTTCTCTTTGCCAATCTTCCTGTGACAACCGAGCTACATCTGCAGCTTTTACAACATCAACTAATTTTGTAGGCTTACCCTCGGGGTCTAAAACACCTAATGCTTTAAGAATTGTAGCCCTGTCTTCTGCCCATTGTTTATCATCTGGCATAGGTAGTCTAACTGCTAAGAATCCCCATGCAGTTCTTACTTCATGATTGCCTTCGGGCATATGACATGTTTGACATGTTGGTGCAGAAGTATCTGATGAAAGAATACCATTTTGTTTTAATAAATATCTTACACCATGTTTTGAACCAGAATACATTTCCCACTGAGGATGGTCAAAACCTTGATGACATGTTTGACATGCTTGTGGCTGCTGTGCTTCTTTTTTGCTGAATGTATGTCTTGTATGACAAACATCGCAAGAAGCATGTCCAAATACTGACCCTTCACTCTTTAATTTTTTTATCTCATCTTCAGTTTTTGATCCTACTTTATGACAACCACCACAACCTTTTAATCCTTCCATTAAAGCCATCGGCTGCATATGTGCCGTTGGCATTGCTTTCATTGCTGCCCATGCAATTGAATGTTTCCCTTTTTTGAATTGTGTAACTTGTGTCTCATGGCATGTTTCACACGTTTCTAATGTTGGCAATTTTACCTTTGATACGTCCATTGCTGAAGTATGTTCATCACCATGACAAACAGAACAATTAACATCATTTTCAGCATGTTTACTAATTTGCCAGTCACTTACAATATTTGGAGTTTTTGAATAGTGGCACTCAACACATTTGTTGGTTTGTGCACTTATACTGTTAATAAATATTAGCAAGATTATTGATAAGTGAATGATAATTTGCCTCATTGTTCCTCCAAATTAAAGGATAAAACGTAATTAGCTTTTTTATATATAAACAAAATTTCTTCTATTATTTCTGTAAAAACTTAGAATCTTTCCCGATATTATTTTTTTTCAGTTATGCAAATTTCCCTCCAGCAGATTTATTTCTCTTAGTATCTTGCCTTCTATACTTATTACAATTGTTTTAATTGGAATTTCTTTGTTTGATAATTGCATTGCCTGATAAGCTAAATTTGCAAGACCACTGCAGCAGGGCACTTCCATAATTAGGACAGTAATTGATTTAATGTTCGATTCATTTATTAGTGTAATTAATTTTTCTAAATAAACTTGTTTGTTTGAATCAAGTTTTGGACAAGCAATAGCTATAGTTTTCCCTTTTAGAAGATCTTTATGAAAATCAGGATAAGCAAAACCGCAGCAATCAGCAGATAGTAATAAATTTGAGTCTCTAAAATATTGTGCAAAAGGTGATATAAGATGTAATTGGATGGGCCATTGTCTAAGATGAGAAATTCTATTGCCATTTTCTTCTATTTCGTGATTATTTAATTCTAGATTTCTTTCAAGAGAACCAGGACAACCACATGGCAAAATTTTTTCTTCAGTCTCTTCACTAAAATTTGGGATTGGAATTTTATTTTCATTTAAGACTTCGATTGCTTCGGTCAATAAATCAAATTCATTATGCTCTTTAAGATGCAACAAATGAGCTTTTATAACATTCTTGCCGCCCTTTATAATATATTCCATTACTTTCTTTTCATTGTAAGGTTCTGCTTCTCTTTGTTCAATGGATAAAGCACCAGTAGGACAAAATCCGATGCAGGCACCAAGTCCATCACAAAATAAATCGCTTATTAATCTTGCTTTTCCATCTATAATTTGTAATGCTCCTTCTTTACATTCAGGAACACAATTGCCGCAGCCATCACAAAGTTCTTCATTAATTTTAATAATTTGTCTAAGCATTAAAACTCCTATAAACAGATTAAATGTTCTGTTTTAAAGATAGAAATATTTTTTTCTAAACTCAACTAAGCATTAAAAATCTTTCTTAGTAAATTTTTTAAGACCGGCAATAAGCGGGATTAAAAACCACAATGTCAATGCGATTAATGAAATAAAAATCCCAAAAGAATTACTAAAGAATTTCTGGAATACTGCCCCAGTGTAACCCATCAAAGCTGAAATATCGAGTTTGAGAATTAGAAGTACTCTTGCAAGATCTATGGGATTTAGAAATGTGAGCAGCAATGAAATTTTTTCGAGCGGGTAATCTTGAAAATTATTAAGTAGCAGCAAAATTATTCCATCATAAATTGCTGCAAAGAAGAGCCAGAAAAAAATTGAAACTCCTAAACCGAGTAATTTATTTTCATTTATTGTTGTTATATAAAAAGCTAAAGATGAAAAAATCAATGATTGTAAAATTCCAGAAGCAATCAATAAAAACAGAATAGAATTGTCAATAGTAAATTTATTTATGAAAATTAAAAATGGAATTCCAACCCCAAATAAAAAACTTAATATCAAAGGAGTAGTCATACCAAAGTATAATCCTAAATACAAAGTTTCTCTTTTGATTGGCTGAGACAGCATAAATACAATGTATTCTTTATTGTTATACAAATAAATCGTTCCGAAAATAATTGATACAAGTGGAATAAAAAGAATCAATACATTCATAAGACTGATTACAATTTTTGTGAAATTATCACTAAATGAATTAATTGAGTAACTGACTCCTAAAAAGAAAATTGTATAAATCAAAATCCATTTGCTTCTAATGATGTCATGTATTTGATATTTAATTAT
The DNA here is from genome assembly GCA_029907415.1 of Melioribacter sp. Classification (GTDB taxonomy): domain Bacteria; phylum Bacteroidota; class Ignavibacteria; order Ignavibacteriales; family Melioribacteraceae; genus Rosettibacter; species Rosettibacter primus. The sequence continues at coordinate 20,528 of JARYLX010000007.1, read as the reverse complement.
TTTGATTAATGTGTTCACCATTAATTCCTTTCATAAAAGTAATAATCACATCTTCTATATTTGATTTCTGCATTTCTTCCTTCTTTTTTGAAAACACAATTTTACCATCAAGAAGAAAAACAAAGTTAGTTGCAAGTTCTTCAAGTTCGCTTAAAATATGAGATGTAAAAATTATAGTTTTTCCGTTTTGGTTCTCTCTTTTAATTTTTTCTTTTAATATGCTGCAGCTCAATGGGTCAAGTCCAGCTGTTGGTTCATCAAGAATCAATATTTCGGGATTAAACATAAAAGCAATCGAGGCATTTAGCTTTTGCCGCGTGCCGCCAGAAAGATTTTTTATTTGTTTATCAAATTCTTTTTCCAATCCAAATTTCTCAATTAATTCTTCATCTAAATCGGAATTATTATTTCGTAATTCTTTCAGCATATTAAAAATTTCTTTTACAATAAGATTATCCGGAAAATTTGCTACTTGAGGCATGTAGCCAATTATTTCTCTGTATTTATAATCTCCATTTAGTGTAATTCCATTTACAATAATTTCTCCTTTCGTTGGTTTTATAAGTCCAAGTATAAGTTTAATTAGTGTTGTTTTTCCCGATGCATTTGGTCCAATTAAATATGTGATACTTCCTTTTTCAATTTCGAGCGAAACATTTTGAAGTGCATCAACAGAACCATAGTTTTTATGCAAATCTTTAATTCTTATCATAATATTTTTTTCATTAGTGGTTCTGAATCAATTAAGTCTGAAGGTGTAATAGTTGGAATTATTTTTTCTGCAAAATCGAGTATATCAATAAAAAAACTTCGTAATAAAATTAAAGCCGGGGGATTACTGACAACGATAAATGAAAATAACTTAACTGGTCTGTAGGGCACATCACCAATATTATCTTTATTCAAATCATAACCGTCATATTTAGACCAGAAATTATTTTTGAAAGAATTATAATTATGTGTGCTGTTTGTAGAAATATCAAAAGTATTTTCAATGAAATTATTATTCTTGAAAATATTATCCATTGAGTTTGCCATTAACTTAATTGCCCAGCCATTTTCAATAAAATTATTTTTTTGAACTGCTATGCGATTGCAAGCTTCAAAATAAATTCCACACGAATTTTTTTTAAATGTATTATTCAAAATTATACTGTCATAAATTTCTTTCAGCAAAATTCCATAAGATGCGCTTCCCCAATTGTTCATAAATATGTTATTTTCCATTAATACATTTTTTGTAAACATTACAGCTACACCTGATTTGTTTCTTTCAAAATAATTTTCTTTATAAAAACAACTGTCTGAAAACATAAAATGTAGTCCATATCGTAAATTATTTTTGCTAATGTTTTTTATTATCTGGCTGTGCTTTACAAATTCCAAATAAATTCCATCACGATGTCCTTCAATTCTGTTACCTTGAATTAATATATCTCTGCAATTCCACAAGTGAATTCCATTGCCTGATAAAGTTTGTTTTGTGCTGTTTGACTTAATTTGATTGTTTATAATTTTACAACGGCTGGATTTGGACAGATATACAGCAAAAAAATTGTTTATGAATTTATTATTCTCAATTATGCAGTTGGAAACGCTATCAATTTTTATTGCTGAATTATCTGATAGAAAACTTACACCGGCATTCTTAAATATAAAACCCGTTATTTTTACATTTGATGATTTTACTATTATAATTTGATTTTTACCTTCTCCGTTCAGAACAGGAAAATTATCACCGATTAAAGTAAGTTGTTTATCAATTATTAATGTCCCTTCTGAATAATTGTTTTGTTTTATTATAATTGTATCGAAATTTTTAGATGCATTTAATGCGGATTTAATAGTTTTATATAAAGAAATTTTATCAACTATAATTGTTTTCCCCTCGGTATCAATTAAATTAAAAAATAATATTGCTGTGAAAATAAAAATGTAATTAATAATATTTTTCGATATTTCATTAATGCATTTCATGTTTAGCAAATTTTAATAATTCATTCCATTTTAAAATTATTCCATCGTGTTTTTGTTTTACTTCGTTTAGTTCGTTCATATTTTCAAATGCACTTACATTTAATCCCATTGGACTTTGTAATTTATCAGATTTAAGATAAAAGGCTTTTTCGGCATTGATTAAATTACCTGGTTTGCTAAAATCTGTAACCCATAATGAATGGATTTCTTCTTTATTAAAATTGTTCATGTATGATATTAAGCATTCGATAGAATCAAATTTATAGGTTTTACCTTTTTGAGTAATTAACTCTGTTCCATATTTATTATCCGAGATTGTCATCTGGCAATTTGCACAATCTTCGTTGTAATAATTAATCGGCTGGGGATTTTTTTCACAGGACATAAATAGCAATAGAAAAACAATTACAAAGAAAAATTTATTTAACATCACTTTTATTCCTCTTTTTATCTAATACTAAGATAGAGGCACTAAATAAAACAGATGTTCCAATTAAGTAACTTCCAATATCTGGAGAAGAAGTAGTTTGCATATTTAATAATTGTTTAGTCCCGATTAGCGGCGGTTGATATGACATCCCAGGTACTTTTATCGGTGCATTTGGATTTAGATTATGACCATAATCATATTCCCATAAGTAGAAATCATATAATCCAATAAAAAGTGTTATTAACAAAAAAGCCGACCAGGTTATTACTAAAAATTTTTTATTAACAATAGAAGTAATAATTCCAAATAAAATAAAGAACAAAATTATGTAAGGCATAATTTTCAGTTCTGGAATTGAATCTGGTTCAATTAATTTCATCCCGATGTAGTGGTTTAATTTATTAATATTATCAAGATCATATTCATTTACACCGGTAATTTTATCTATCCATATTCTTAACCCAATTCCTTCTGGATATTGAGGAGCGTTTAAATCGATTTTCCAAATTGGGAAAAAATAAGCCATTGCAATTAACACAACCGAGATTAACATTAAAATTCTTGATTTATTTGTTAACATTTTTTCCTCAGAATTTAGACCGCGGATTAATTTTCAACATTAATAAAATAATCCGCGGTCAATTTTTTAATTATAACTAATTTTTACATTACTGTTCGCAGGAGAAACTCTAACATAGCCTTGCATTTCCTGATGAAGAGCGGAGCAGAAATCTGTACAATAAAATGGATAAATACCAGGCTTTTGTGGTATCCACAATATTGATTTTGTTTGTCCAGGCATAATCAGCAACTCTGAATTATTTAATCCTTTCACTGTAAATCCATGCGGAATGTCCCAGTCTTGTTCAAGATTTGTAACATGAAAATATACTTTATCGCCAACTTTAATGCCTTCAATATTATCAGGCTTAAAATGTGTTCTTGATGCTGTCATATAAACATGTACTTCGTTTCCATTGCGCACAACTTTAGTTTCTTTTTCACTCTTTGTTTTGTATGGATTATTGTTCTTTTCGAGTTCATAAAATTTCTTGTTGTTTTTCATAAGAATTTCAGCTGGAATAGCTTGAGCATAATGCGGTTCGCCGACAGTAGGGAAATCAAGAAGTAATTTCATTTTGTCACCTGAAATATCAATCAATTGTGCTGATTGACATAGTTCTGGTCCGGTTGGTAAATATCTGTCTTTGGTAATTTTATTTAATGCCACAACATATTTACCCCAAGGTTTTTTGCTATCGCCGCCGGGAATCATTAAATGTCCAATTGAATAGTAAGTTGGAATTCTATCAACTACTTCCCATGTTCCTAATTTCCATTTTACTATTTCAGAAGAAATAAATGCAGAAGTATAAGCATATCCCTTTCCATCAAATTCAGTATGTAGCGGGCCTAAACCCGGATTTTCAACTTCGCCTGCGATTACAGATTCGTATCTTAAAATTGGTATGCCATCAATTTCACCAATGAAATCTTTATTCTCGATTGCCTTCAGCATTTTTGAAAATGAATGGACTGGAATAACAGTTGCAAGTTTTCCGCCAGCCACAATATATTCACCGCTTGGGTCTACATCGACACCGTGCGGAGATTTGGGAGTGGGCAAGTAATAAATTATACCGGGGCATTCTTTTGGATTAAGTATTAGCACTTTAGAATTTTTTTCTGAAAATGCATGTTGTTTTTCTTCATCGAAATAATTATGATAATATTCTGCATCAATCATTCTTGCTTTACCCGAAGCAACATATTTTTCTGCTTCCTTCCAATTTACAGCTGCAATAAAATCCTTATCATTTTTAGAAGCATTAATCTCGAGCAAAGTATTAGCCTGTTCACTATTGTATGAAGTAAAAAATGCCCATCCGTGTGAAGGGCCTTTGCCAGCATGAGCCAAATCATAATCAAAGCCCGGAACTAGTATTTGAAATGCTAAATTCATTTTACCGGAATTTTGATCAACTTTAATAAATGAAAGAGTACCCTTAAAATTTTCTTTATAAGAAGAAATCTCTACATCACGATTTGGAACTGGGATACTAAATCGAGTTGAAGCAACTACATATTCAGTATTCTCTGTAATGAAGGGAGAACCATGATTTCCAGCAGAATTTGGTATTTCAATAATTTCTGATGTTTCAAAAGTTCTCAAGTCAATTCTTGCAACTCTAGGAGTGTTGTTAGCATTAATAAATATCCAGCGTCCATCAGGCACACCATTAGTTTGAGATAACTCGGGGTGATGTGCGTCATCCCATGGAACAAAACCATAAGAAGTAATTAACATTGCTTTTGTTTCTTCAGAATAACCATAACCAGTTTCAGGGTTTTGTGAAAATACATTAATTATTTTGAACAAACGTCCTGATGGTAATCCATAAACAGAAATATTACCATTAAAGCCACCGGACATAAATGCATAAAATTCATCATATTTACCAGGAGCTACATAAACTTTTGATGCTGCGTCGGAGAAATTAGCGGATTCCTTCGACTGCGAACAATTATAAAGAAAAGCAATCAAGATGATTGATGGAATTAATAAATAAATGATTTTACGTGTTTTCACTTTGTACCTCCTTTTATTTAGCTTCGGAGCGTAAATATTCTAAGATTTTTCTTGCATCATCTTTTGTTACATTTTGAAATGTCATTTGTGTTGCAAACTGACCCAATAATTTTTTAGCCTCAGGATGTTTTTGTGTCATCTCCTGAGGATTAAGAATCATATTCATAATATATTCTGGAGTTCTTCTTTTTGTAACATCACGAAGTGCGGGACCGGTATATCTTTCGTCAAGCTTATGGCATTGGATGCATTTTTCTTCAAAAATTTTTTTGCCGCTTTCTGCCATAATTTGATCAATTGATGGAGGAATATTTAATTTTTCTTTAATGGGTCCTATACCATTTTCATATTCGAAAACAGTTAAACCAGCTTTAATTGCAAGTCTTTCTTTTTCAGGATCATTTGAATTTGATTCTCCTCCTCCGCAAGCTAAAGTAAATAATGTGATTAATAAAAATGCAATGATTTGTTTTTTCATTTTATCTCCTATTATTGATTGAGTAATTTGTCTTCTAATTCAATTGCTTTTGGAAAAAGAATATTATTTTCGAGATGAATGTGTTTGTGTATATCTTTTTCAAAATCATTCAATTCATCATAAGTTAAGGAAAATGTTGTGCAGGCGTCTTCAGGCAAACTATAATTATTAGTTATCTTACGAATAGTATGTATAATATTTCCAGCATTATCGTGTTCTAATTCCATTTGTCTTATTGGATTTTTAATTGAACCGTAACCCTGCGTTTTTGGTCTTTCATTAAATTTTTCTGTATCAACCAAATATTTGATAAGCGGAAAAAGTATTTTTTCTTCTTTTATCATATGATTCTCAAGTTCAAGTGATAACTGTTCAAATAATGATTTAACCTCAGATAAATAAAAATATTTTTGACCATGCTTTGATATAACTTTTTCAAGATGCATTTTTATCTTTGGAATTGAATTTCGGACGTATGAATGGTGAACATTAACAATATGATTTATTAAATCAATTAGATTCCATTCAATAAAATTTTCATTCGGTAGAACTTCTTGATCAAAAGTATTGATAAGCTCATTAAGAATTTCATCCGGTTCAATATTCTTCTCTGTTAAAACTTCTTGTAGCGTGAGTTTTCCATTGCAGCAAAAATCAATATTATATTTTTCAAAAATTTCTGCTGTTTTAATATTCAATGATACTAGCTCTTTCAGCTGCAAATTAATTAGTTCCTGTGGTTGGTTTATATTGACAGAATTCATATTGCCTCCTTTTATTAAGTATTTATAGTCTGATTTATTTATAAAAAAATTATTTCATCAAATTTCCGGTGAGAGAATAGTTTCTTAGAATATTATTAAATCTATCAGTGAATTCTTTCCAGCTATCACAAAAAGGACAGCCTTTATTTTCACAGAATTGAACCATATCAAACAAACATGAATTATAATTTTCATTATAACCTAATATTCTAAAAACATCTTCATATTTTATTTTGTCTGGTGAAACAGCCAAATAAAAACCTCCACCTTTGCCTTTTTTTGATTTAAGAATTCCATGATAAACTAATGACTGCATTATTTTTGAAATAAACTCTTTTGGCACACTTAATTCTGCTGCAATTTTAGCTGCCGATATAATTTCGTTACTATTTAATTTAGAGAAGTATAGCAGTGCTTTCACACCATGTTTTATTTTACTGTTGAGAAACATTAATATCAGAATTTTTATTCTGTAATAACTTAATTATATTTTTATAAGATGTCAAGTATTATTTTATTTATTTTGATAAACTATTATTTTTGAACTTTCATTACTTGCAACAAAAAATTTGACTAATTAAAAAATTGAATATATTTTAATAACAGATATTTTAATCTGTTTATAAATTGCTATTAAAGATTAATATGAAAATAATTAAGAACACCGAAAAGCCAATTCAAAAATATAGATTCCTAATCCAATCCTTATTTGCTTTATTGTGTGTATGGATTGGAATAGAGTTTACAATATTTGTTAAATCACTCGAAGCCGATAATGTAAATTCAATTGCATATCGTCCACCTGGTGTAGAAGGATTTTTACCAATTTCTTCATTAATGAGTGTTTACTATTTTCTTCTTACAGGAGAAATTCATTATGCTCATCCTGCTGGATTTTTTATTTTCATTGCAATTGTTATTGTATCATTTATTGCTGGGAAATCATTTTGCAGCTGGTTGTGCCCAATTGGATTTTTATCCGAAATGATCGGCGACTTTGGAGAAAGATTCTGGAAAAAATTATTCAAAAAAAGAGTAAAACTTCCTAATATTATTGATTTTCCGCTTCGTTCATTAAAATACCTTTTACTTGGATTTTTTATTTATGCTATTTTCTTTTCGATGACAGTTACAGCTTTGCGTGCATTTTTAGACAGCCCATACAATTTAGTGGCAGATATAAAAATGTATTATTTCTTTGCTAAGGTTAGTCGGTTTTCCCTCACTGTAATTTTAATTCTTTTTGTGTTATCAATTTTTATAAGAAATTTTTGGTGCAGATATTTATGTCCATATGGTGCTTTGCTCGGATTGATAGGCTTATTAAGTCCTATTAAAATTAAAAGAGAAACAAAAAGCTGTATCGATTGTGGGTTATGTGCAAAGGCGTGTCCATCATTTATTAAAGTTGATAAAGTAATAACAGTTCGTTCGGATGAATGCTCCATGTGCTTTAATTGTGTAGATGCCTGTCCTGTAGCAGATACCCTCGAAGTTAAAACCAAAATTTTTGAAAAAAAATTATCAAAAATATTTGTAGCACTAACTATTGTAATTACTTATATTGTAATTACTGGAATTGGAATACTGGCTGGGCAATGGCAAAATAAAATTTCAAAGAACGAATATTTAATACTCCACAAAAATATTGATAAATTGGGTCACCCGACGAGCATAAAAGATATTGAAGAACTTAACAGAACATCAGAATCTAAGGTGTTATATGAAAAATCAAAATAAATTTGGTTTAATAAGAAAATTAATTCATATTCTAACTCCACCAGAGAAATGGCAGTTTACTGTAATTATTTTGCTTGGGATATTATTTGGTCTGGGTCTTCATGTTATTTATATCTCCAATGCTATTTCATACATATCTGATGATCCAAAAGTTTGTGTAAATTGTCATATTATGGTTCCAGAATATGCTACATGGGAGCGGGGAAGTCATGGTAAGGTAACAACATGCAATGATTGTCATGTTCCACAGGATAATATTCTTAGAAAATATTGGTTTAAAGCCAATGATGGTTTAAGACACGCAACAATTTTTACATTAAGATTAGAACCACAAGTAATTCAAATTAAAGAAGCTGGCAAAAGAGCAGTTCAAGAAAATTGTATTAGATGCCATACAAATCAAATTCACCCAATCAGTTTAAGAGCAATAAATAACCGAAGCGTAGCAGATCAAACAGAAAAATACTGTTGGGATTGTCATCGAGAAACTCCGCACGGAAAAATTCACAGTCTTTCTTCTACTCCATATGCAAGGGTACCAAAGTTAGAACCAATTATGCCGGAATGGATTTCAAAATTTATCGAAGAAGAAAAAGATAAAAATAAATAAAGGGTATATTTATGAAACCAATTCAAGAAATTATAAAAAGCAGGCCATGGGTTGCATGGTTATTATTTTTTGCAACCGTAATTATTGTTTTCTTTATTGGTTTATTTGCTTCTTCAATTGTAGAAAGAAGGAGCGAAGCTTTTACACTTCAAGTTGTAAAACCAATTGCAGAATGGGAACCACGCAACGAAGTGTGGGGAGAAAATTATCCCCGCGAATATGAAACCTATCTTCGAACACTGGACACAACTTTTGCAAGTAAATATGCAGGCTCTGTTACAAGAGACTATTTAGAGATGTCACCCGAACTTGTTATCATGTGGGCAGGTTATCCATTTTCTAAAGATTATAAAACACCGCGAGGTCATGCATACGCAGTTAAAGATATTCGGTTAACATTAAGAACCGGCGGCAATAAAATCAGTCCAATGCCGGCAACATGCTGGACATGCAAGAGTACTGATGTTCCTCGTGTTATGGCAAGAGATGGCGTGGAAGAATTCTATAAAGGTAAATGGATTGAAAAGGGTCACGAATTTGTAAATCCAATTGGCTGCCAGGATTGTCACGACCCTAAAACAATGGATTTAAGAATTACACGTCCAGCTTTGATTGAAGCTTTCCAGAGATTAGGAAAAGACATAAAGAATTTTACACATAATGAAATGCGTTCATTGGTTTGTGCACAATGCCATGTTGAATATTATTTTAAAGGGGAGGGAAAATATTTAACATTTCCATGGGATAAAGGATTTAGTGCAGATGCAATGGAAAAATATTATGATGAATTAGAATTTTCAGATTGGACTCATGCTTTGAGCAAAGCTCCTATGTTGAAAGCTCAACATCCAGATTATGAATTATACATGACTGGAGTTCATGCTGATAGAGGAGTATCCTGTGCAGATTGTCATATGCCTTATAAAACAGAAGGCGGTGTTAAATTTACAGACCATCATATTCAAAGCCCATTAAACAACGTTGAAAATTCCTGCCAAGTGTGTCATCGTGAAAAAACACAAAAATTAATTCAAAATGTAAATGAACGACAGGACAAAATTAATGAGTTAAGAAAACTTGCAGAAAAATCAATAGCTGCAGCACATATCGAAGCAAAGATTGCGTGGGATAATGGTGCAACAGAATCAGAAATGAAAAATGCTTTGAAATTAATCAGACATGCACAATGGCGATGGGACTGGGTTGCAGCTGCCAATGGAATGGGTTTTCATTCGCCAGTTGAAGCTTTAAGAGTGCTCGGCACTGCAATTCAAAAAGCAGAAGAAGCACGCAAGGAAATTGCTCTGGTTCTTGTTAAACATGGTGTTAAATATCCTGTTGCATTGCCGGATATTTCAACAAAAGAAAAAGCTCAAAAATATATTGGACTTGATATGAAAGAACTTGAAGACGATAAAAATAATTTTCTAAAAACTACTGTGGTTGAATGGGATAAGAAAGCTAAAGAACGTCAAGGCTCTCTTAAAAGTTATTGAGTTTTACTAATCTAAAATTTTGTTAAAAAATGACTTTTAACAATTAAAATTGAGAGGCAATTATGAAAAGTTTTTTTGCAATAATCATTTTTATTTTTTCTTTTATGAATTTGTATTCTCAAGATAATTTAAAATTCTCTTTTCAAATTAGACCAAGATTTGAAATCGACAATAAAGATTTCAAATCATCATCAAATCCAAATACATTTACTCAATTAAGAACAAGATTGGGATTATCTTTCAAACCTGTAAAAAATCTTTATGGAGTTATTCAAGTTCAAGACTCAAGAACATTTGGAGAAGAACAATCAACCTTGTCTAATTCAAAAAATCTTGATGTGCATCAGGCTTACTTTTTAATTAATGATATTTTCAATCTTCCAATTGACATTAAAGTTGGGAGAATGGAATTATCATATGGTTCAGAAAAATTTATTGGTCCAGTAAGCTGGAGTAATATTGGAAGGGCTTTTGACGGAGGAATTATTACCCTCAAAAATAAAAGTTTCAAAGCAGAAATTTTTGCGATTCGTGAGTTTGAGAAATTTAATCCATCAGATTCAATGGACCAGAATATTTATGGATTATTTACAGATTTATACTTATCGAGTGCTTATAAAATTCAGCCTTTTGTTATCTGGCAAAGAGTTAATCCAACAAATTATCTCGACAGAGCAACAGCAGGATTATATGTCAAAGGCGACTTAGGAAGATTCCAGCATGAATTAGATTTTGGTTATCAGTTTGGGAAAGCATTTTTATTTAATAGAAAACAAGATGTAAATGCTTTAACTTTTTCCATTAACGGGAATTACACATTCAGAAGTAATTGTAAACCAACTGTTGGTTTGCAATTTGATTATGCAAGCGGTGATAATAATCCTGTTGATAATAATTATAAAACTTATACTTCACTATATCCAACAGGTCACAAATTTTATGGTTATATGGATTACTTTATTAATATTCAAAACGATACTTATGGATTAGGTATAATGGATTTTATTGGTAAATTTAACTTCACACCTTTTAATGGATTAACAATTCATTTCAATTATCATATCTTCAAATCTGCTCAGGATTATAAATTGATTTCCAATAAAACTGCAAATGATTTTGGTTCTGAATTCGATTTTCTAATTAACTATAAATATAATGAGTATGTAAACTTTGAAGGTGGAGCATCGTTATTTTTCCCTGGAGAAATTTTCAAAGAAAAAAGAGGTAAAGATAATTCAACATGGTTTTATCTAATGGCAGTTATTAATATTTAATTAACATAAAGAAAGGTTGACTAAAAAGTAAAATATTTAAAAAAGAATGCAGAAAAATGAATTGATTTTTGTGGATTGTTCTATTTGAAAATTACTTTTTAGTCGACCTTATTTTTTATAAAAGTGTAAATAATATGATTGGAATGTGAGATAAAGTCAAAAAACCAAATCGGTAAATAGATTCTTTTCTTGTATCCGTCGAGAGATAAGAAAAATAAATTCCTTTCATTATTGTATTGCTCATCATCGCAATTAATATTGCAGATACAAGAATATTAATCCCAAAGTTTGAAGAGCTAATCAAAGACAAAATAAATGGGTCAATATCTGTAACACCAACTACAGCGGAAAGCGTAAGAACCCCAGATTTGCCAAAATACATTTTTACCCATCCAGTTATAATAGATAATACAACAAATAACACAGCAAACATTAAAGCTGGTCTTATTTCAAATGGATTTTGTAAATTTTGTGATTCTTTATTGAAATAAGATTTACCTGAATGTGTTTTTAGTTTATAAAATGATAAGCCAAATCCAATCAAACTTAGTATAATCAATTGCCATCCGATGTAAATCAAAATAGATGGACTGATTATAAGAATCAAAATTAAAACTCTTAAATACATTACACTGGATGCAATTAATGAACCTTGAAGTGCATTTTTTGAAATAGTGTTATTTTTTTGTGCCATTCTACCATAAGCAATTGCAACAGCGGTGCTTGAAACTATTCCGCCTACTAAACCAGATAATCTAAATCCAATGTGGTCCCCAAATCTTTTAGATAAGAAATATCCAATAAATCCAAGAGAAGAGACAATTATTACAATTTTCCAGATTTTAGAAGGATTAAGATTGTAGATAGTATAATTTTTATCTGGCAGAACAGGAAGAATAATTAATGTAACAAGAAGAAATTTCAAAACGGCAAGAAATTCAACCCGGTCCAGTTTTTCGACCATTTCTTCCAGTCTTGATTTTTCAGAAAGTAGAATTGTGTTAATAATTCCAAGAGCCATTGAAGCCCAGATATCAACAAGAAATGCAAGCGCGCCTACGATGAATGTTACAAGTGCAGTTACTTCACTTGTAACACCAAGTCTTTCTGTCTGGACTTTTGTGAAATAAGAGATGGCAGTAAGACCAGAAACAGCAATCAACCCAATAGGCAGTATAGCTTGAACTCCAATGTGATAAAGCCATGCACATCCAAATCCGAGCATACTAATTATTGGATATGTTCTAATTCCACCAAGTACAATTTTCTTTTGCCTGGTTTTGCTGCTTTCACGTTCTAGACCTACCAGAAAACCAAGAGCTAATGCAACAATGAATCGTAATTGTTCAGTCCATTCAATAGAAAACATTTTCAATAATTTTATTTATTCGCAAATTGCTCAAAAATATTTGAATTGTAAAGTAAGCAAAGCCGTAACATCAGTTTTTAATTTACCATTTATTGTAATGAATTCTTTCTGGTTTAAATCTATCCGGTTTTTCTTTCGATTCATTAGGATAACCAATTGCAACAAGTGAAACAGGAATTATATTTTCTGGAAGCTCAAAAAATTTTGATAGAGCACTCATTCTTTCTTTGCGTGGATAGACACCTAACCAGACTGCACCTAAACCTAAATCGTGAGCTGCTAATAATAAGTTTTGAGTAGCTGCAGCGCAATTAATTGCAATATAGCCTTCTGTTTTTTCTAATGTTGAATCTCCGCATATCATAATTGCAAGCGGGGCTTCGTAACACATATCTGCATAAGGATGAAGACGAGGAATTTCATCAAGCTTATTTCTGTCGTTAATAACGATAAAATGCCACGGTTGAGTATTTCTTGCAGAAGGTGCATACATTGCTGCTTGAAGCATTTTAATTATCAGTTCTTCTGCAATTTCCTTGTTCTTAAATTTTCTTATACTTCTTCTTGTAAATATGGCTTCGAGAGTTTCCATATTTAACTTTTTTTTGATGCAAATTAATAAATTTTTTAATGTTGATTACATGATATTTAAATTGCTATCTTATAATTGAATAACTTAATAAGTGGAAATATGATAATTCAAAAAGAAATTACATTGAAAGCCAAGCCACGTGGATTTCATTTAATTACGAATGAAATTCTAAATTGCATTCCTGAAATTAGAAATATTAATACTGGCATTGCCCATATATTTATTAAACACACTTCTGCTTCTTTAACGATAAATGAAAATGCAGACCCTACTGTTCGTTCGGATATGGAAACATACTTTAATAAAATTGTTCCTGAAAATGTTAGCTATTTTGAACATACACTTGAAGGGTCTGATGATATGACTTCTCATATAAAAAGTACAATTATAGGCAGTTCATTAATTATTCCAATTACAAATGGCAAATTTAATATTGGAACTTGGCAGGGAATTTATTTATGTGAACATAGAAATTATGGCGGACCAAGAAAAATTGTAATAACACTTTTAGGTGAAAGTTGATTTAGTTAAAGACTGTCATAAATTTACTGCTATATTTTTCCAGTGATTGATAAAATTTTCATGTTCATATTTAATTTTTTTAAAACTATCTAATTTAAAAAGTTCACAATCGTCATCTGCAAGCATAGAAATACAATTCATAAGAGCTCTTCCATTGTGATATGTAGCTTTCCAGATATTTCCTTTTGGTTCAGTTTTGTAAAATGGTTCTTTTTCAAGACTGCCCCAGTACCAATCTCCATGTTCATAATCAATCAAATATTTTTTTATATACTCCCATTCTTTAAGAAAAAGTTTATAATATTTTTTTTCATTTGGAAAGATTTTTGAAAAAATTAATAAAACATTAAGAGCTTCAGCTTGCTGCCACCAGGTTTTTGTATCTTTTATAATTTTACATTTGCCATTTTCTGTAAAATAATAACCCTCGTCAAAAAATCCGCCGTTTACTTTGTCCCATCCATTTTCAATTGCATGGTCTAACATTTTTTTAGCAGTGCGTAATGTTTCGGTATCATCATTAAGTCCAAGAGCATAAGAAGCTTCGAGCATCAGATAAGCCGTTTCATAGTCATGTCCAAAAGAAACATGGTCTAATTTATAATTTGCTTCAAGAATTTCTTTTGATTTGTTCCTAAATGATAGAGGAGTCCAATCTCTTTCAAAAAATAGTTGAAGATAACCCTTGGGATTTACAATAACATCTCGAATTAATTTTAATAGTTCCAGTAATCGATTGTATAATTTCTCGTGTTTCCAGACATGATATAATTCTGTAAAAGCTTCAAGCAAGTGAATTGAAGAATTTTGATCTTTATAACCGACTTCTAATTCATCGGTAGCTTTTGATTTATAAGCACTTGATTTATCGAATGGGGTTCCTTCTCTTCTAAGAAATTGGAAATATCCTTTGTATTCCTCATCATATGCGTGTTTATCCAGCCATTCAAAAGCATCAATTGCTGCGTTGAGAACTTTTTTGTCCTTGGTAATATCATACAAAGCAGATAATGCATAAATTGCAAATGCATTTCCATAAGCTCGTTTTTCATCAAACCAACCTTCTATGTCAGTAGTGCTTCCATCACGACTTCTAATTTGATAAAATCCTCCATATTTATCGTCCCACATTTTTTCTGTGAGAAATTTAAATCCATGGAGGGAATATTCGTAATATTTATCGCTATTGAAAAACTTTGCTGCTTTTGCTGTAGTCCACATATGCCTGGCTTGTGTTACTACCATTTTTTCCTGCGATGGCATTAGTTTAAAGTCATATGAAATATTTGTAAAATAGCCTCCGTATTCTTTATCAATAGCTAATGGATACCACTTTTCTAATAAATTCTTTGTTAATTCTTCAAACATATCTTTACATACTTTTAAGTTGTTACCTTTTTCCATTATACTCTATATTCGTGATTGTTTTATTATGCAAATTTTATGCTAATAAAAAAGTATTATTATGATGAAATTTAATGAGGGTATTTTTTACAATATGATAATGATTTTATTAAAATAATAAAGAGATGGCTTCCCAGGGCTTGTTTTTTAGTGTACTAAATTGAAATTACTGCGGCATAGTTTTAGAAGTTAAAATTAGGTTGGTTCTTAAGAATTATTTAATGAGTGTAATTAAACTTTAAGAAGAAAATCACCACAATAAAAAATTCAAGGTGAAATTATGCGCAAGAAAATATTTATTCTATTAATTGTTGCTGTAAGCTTTTTATTCCCTCAATGTGCTTCAAGCCAATTTACTTCCTTTGTTGTAAGAAAAAATGATAAACTATATGATAATGATAAGGAACTAAGATTTATTTCTTTTAATATTCCTAATCTTCATTACATCGAAGATTATTTACCTTTTGATTCAACAAATCCATGGCGTCTTCCAGATGAATTTGAAATACGTGATGCATTAACCTCGATTAAGCATCTTGGTGGAAAAGTAGCAAGAATGTATGTGTTATCTGTTCGAAGAGATATTGATTCGCCCGATGTAATTCGACATGTTGAAGGACCTGGAAAATTTAACGAAGAAGCATTCAAAGCGCTTGATAAAGTCTTACAAGTAGCAAATGAAGTTGGGGTTAGAGTAATTATTCCTTTTGTTGATAACTGGCATTGGTGGGGTGGACCAAGAGAATATGCAGCTTTTCGAGGTAAAGATAGAGATGAGTTTTGGACGGATCCTGAAATTATTGCCGATTTTAAGAAAACCATAGAATTCACTATCAATAGAAAAAATACTTTTACAGGAATTTTATACAAGGACGACAAAGCAATTCTTGGCTGGGAAACTGGCAACGAATTAAATGCTCCAATCCAGTGGACAAAAGAAATTGCTGCTTATATAAAAAGTCTTGATAAAAATCATCTTGTAATTGAAGGAAGAAATTCACCTGATTTATCAGTAGAAGCAATTGAAGATACAAATATTGATGTAGTTACTACTCATCATTATAGAAATACAAAATCAAATCTTGAAAAAATTGTTGCTAATCAAAAATTAGCAAAAGGTAAAAAGCCTTATATTGTTGGTGAATATGGAATTGTACCTCCTCAAGAAATTCGCGCAATTTCAGATACAATTATAAATCAAGGTTTAGCTGGTGGAATGTTATGGAGTTTGAGATTTCATAATCGTGAAGGAGGCTTTTATCATCATTATGAATACAATAATGTTGCAGCATACCGCTGGCCTGGATTTAATGATGGGAATTGGTATGACGAAAAGTTAATATTAAACTTAATTCGTGAAAAAGCTTATCAAATTGATGGATTGTCAGTTCCACCTCTTCCAATTCCTGAAAAACCAAAACTTCTTGATATTAATGATGTATCTGAAATTTCATGGCAGGGTTCGGCAGGTGCTCAAGCTTATATTATTGAAAGAAAAGAAGAATATGTTGATGAATGGAAAGTAATTGCAGATAATATTGATGATGCAAGGTATCAATATCGACCATTATTTAATGATGAAACAGCAGAAATAGGGAAAAGATATTTTTATCGTATTGCAGCTAAAAATGAATCTGGTATTTCTGATTATTCAAATATTGTTGGGCCTGTGGAAGTAAAATTCAAAAAAATTGTTGACGAAATGGAAAATTTCGATAAAGTATTTCAAAAAGATGGTGAATTTCAATTGCTAACTTATCAGGATATACGCCGAGCAAAAGAAGATAGAAGCCGATTAACAGGCAGTACAGGAAGTTATATCATTTATAAATCGCCTATGAATATCACAGAAGTGAAAGTTGACTTCTTTTTATCAGATGAGGACGGAGACATTAGAGTTGCTGCTGGAAGTGACATTAATAATTTATCAGAAATTATTTACGAAAAACAAATTTTTAAATTCGGAAAAAATGACTACAATTTTTTTGATGCAGTAAGATATACTTCAGTTAATTTACCTGAAAATTCAAGATTTGTTAAAATCACATTAAATGATGGGGTTCAAATTAGCAGAGTAGAAATAAAATATCAGCCATAAGTTAAAATCATAAAAATCTTTATTCATAAAATAAATTAAATAATGACGAAAAAATTAAATATGTTATGCATTATTTTATCAATTGTGTTTTTATTTAACTATAAGGCAGACAGCAGCCCGGCAATATATAATCCTTCTGAAATTAAAAGTGTAAAAATATTTTCCGAGAATGTAAGGGATACTTTTGTTATCGATATTTCTTTACCTGAAAGCTATTTTGAACATAGGAATCAAAGTTTTCCTGTTTTATATATGACAGATGGTTACTGGAGACGAGGGCAACATAATCCAATTCATGAGATGGCTAAAAAGGAAAATATAAGAGAATTAATTATAGTTGGGATTGGATATCCTGATAGCTACAATCCTAACAGTATCAGAGTGCGCGACTTAATTGTGCGGGCAGATTTTTTTCTTGATTTTATAATAAAAGAATTAATTCCATACATCGATAAAAATTATCGGACAAATAGTGAAAGAACACTGTGGGGCTCTTCTTTTGGTGGTTTCTTTGGCATGTATGTTTTATTTAATTATGCTGAAAAAACAAAAGGAATATTTCAGAACTATATAATTGCAAGTCCAGCTGCAAAAGAAAAAACTTATTACAAAGGAGAATATCTTGATTTGTTTGCATTAGAAAAAATTCTTTATTCAAAAACAAAAGAAATAAAAGCAAATTTATACATAACAGTTGGAGGTAATGAGGAGCCAGTTCGATTTTTAAATCCATTTAAGGAGCTAATAAAAATTCTTGAAGAAAGAGATTACAAAAATTTTTATATGAAATCATTTATTAATCCGGGTAAAGATCATTACACTGTGTGGGAGCCTACACTATATGAAGGAATTAGGTTATTTTTGAGTAAGTAAAAATTATTACAACAAATCTGAGGAATGAATATGAGAATACTATTACTTCTTCTTGTCCTTTTTTCATTTACAAATGCTCAAACAGAAAAGAAAAGTCAAATTGAAATGCCTGCAATATTTTCTGACAATATGATACTTCAACAGAAATCACTTGTGCCAATATGGGGCAAAGCAGAACCTAAGTCCAGTGTAAAGATCACAACATCATGGAAACAAGCTGCTCAGGTTTTAGCAGATGAAAATGGCAACTGGATAATGAAAATTAAAACTCCTAGAGCAGGTGGACCTTATGAAATGAAAATTGAAATTGGTGATTCAACTATTGTTTACAGGAATATATTAATTGGTGAAGTTTGGTTATGTTCAGGGCAATCGAACATGGAAATGCCGCTTGCTGGCTGGCCTCCGAGAGATACAATATTCGGTTCGGCTAAAGAAATTCAAAATGCAGATAATTCGAACATT
Source organism: Melioribacter sp. (assembly GCA_029907415.1). Classification (GTDB taxonomy): domain Bacteria; phylum Bacteroidota; class Ignavibacteria; order Ignavibacteriales; family Melioribacteraceae; genus Rosettibacter; species Rosettibacter primus. Next base: position 1,846 of record JARYLX010000007.1, on the reverse strand, counting down.
AGATTTTTTACTGTAGCCCGCACAGTATCTAACAAACCAGAATTTAACTGCAATGGGACCTGGGTGGAATCTAATCCTGAAACCGCAGCCCGATTTAGTGCAACAGCTTATTTCTTTGGAAAAAAACTTTATCAAGAATTAAAAGTTCCTATCGGGCTAATTCATTCAAGCTGGGGTGGAACTCCCGTAGAAGCATGGACAAGTGGAAAATATATCTCTAAGGTTGAACAATACAAAGATTTTATAGAAAAATTAAATAACAGTAGAGATGAAATTGAAAAACTTTATAAATGGCTTAATACAAAACCAATAGTTGATATTTCGAAAAGGGGGGCAGAAACCCGATGGCAAAACTTAGAATTTCAGGATTCTGCTTGTGCAGAAATCAATTTTGATGATTCACGCTGGAAAGAAATTATTCTTCCTCAAAATTGGGAAAGAACTGAAGTCGGAAGCTTCGATGGTGTAATCTGGTTTAGAAAAAAAATTGAAATACCCGAATCATGGGTGAATAAGGAATTAATTTTAGAATTGGGTCCAATTGATGATATGGATATTACATTTGTCAATGGAATTAAAATCGCTGGTTATGAAGCTGAAGGTTACTGGCAAATTGATAGAATTTATTCAATTCCATCAGAAATTGTAAAAGAAAAAAATTTGACAATTGCAGTGCGTGTAATTGATACTCAAGGAGGTGGCGGAATCTGGGGTGCTCCTGAAAAAATGAAAATTCATCCTAAAGATTCTGATGAAACAATTTCTCTTGCAGGTAATTGGAAATATTTACCCGTTGCAGAATATTTAAGCGGTAAATTTTATGTCATTGGTGCTGCTAACGAAGAATATTTCAACCGTCCTAAACTTTCTGTTGATTTATCATCAAATACTCCGACTACACTTTACAATGGTATGATTGCACCATTAATTCCTTATAGAATAAAAGGTGTAATCTGGTATCAGGGAGAATCAAACACTAACAATCCAGAACTTTATAAAACTTTGTTCCCATTAATGATAAAAAACTGGAGAGAAGATTGGAAGCAAGGAAATTTCCCATTCTATTATGTTCAGATAGCTCCTTATAATTATGGACAATGGACTCAATCACAAAAATTAAGAGAAGCACAACTTCAAACACTTTCTGTGCCTAAAACTGGAATGGTTGTAACACTTGATATTGGCAATCCTGATAATATTCATCCTGGTAATAAAAAAGATGTTGGAGAAAGACTTGCTTTATGGGCGCTTGCTAAAGATTATAGCAAAGATGTTGTTTATTCAGGACCAATTTATAGATCAATGAAAATTGTTAAAGACAAAATTGAATTAACATTTGATTATGTTGATGGTGGATTGGTATTAAAAGAAAGAAATGGGGAGAATAACTTTTTAATAGCTGGAGAAGATAAAGTATTCAAGAAAGCAACGGTTAAAATTTCCGGAAAAAAATTAATTGTGTTTAGTCCAGAAATAAAAAATCCTGTTGCAGTAAGATATTGCTGGGATAATACTTCAGAAGCAACTTTGTTTAATAAAGCAGGTTTACCGGCTTCTTCATTCAGAACAGATAATTGGGAATAAACATTAAAGGGATGTAATATGAAATCTATCTTTTTGAAAATATTCTTAATAATTTTATTGATGCAGATTCAATTTGCAAATGCACAGCAGCGTAAATATCGTGCTTGGTGGAATGAACAATACTTAAACAAACCTTATGAAAGTCCAAATAACAAAAAACTACCATTAATCAAAGTAGCAGGAAATAGATTTGTAAACGAAAAAGGGGATACAATTTTATTGCGGGGACTTTCCATTTCTGACCCTGACAAAATAGAAAATC
>JARYLX010000079.1 GCA_029907415.1 Melioribacter sp. | reverse complement strand
AAATAATAATAAATGTTGGAAAGACTGGACAAGTTGGAGATGGTAAAATTTTCATTTATGATGTTAAAGATGCAATAAGAATAAGAACCGGTGAATCTGGAGAAAGTGCTTTATAATTATCATTTTTTCAGAGGTTTGCCCCTGAATTTTACAGGGGCAGCCTCTGAAAAAATATTTACTTCCCATCTTTTAAGAAGGTGTTAAAAAGTTAAGTCACTAACTTCGATATACCAAAGAAAGGGTCGCCGAAAGTTATAAATTTTCAATCATTAAAATACCTTTTTGGAATTCCATTATTATGTTGTAATAAACTTTAAGGCATTCATATTATTAATAAGATATTTATCTTAACTTGTAAATTTACTAAATAAAAAATCTTTAAAAATTTCTATAAAAATTTTTGGTGATACTTGACACTATATCTTATAAACTTTATAATTGTAGGTGAAATAAATATAATTACTATTTTATTAAGGGAAAAATTATATAATGACTAAAAAAATAAGGTAATTTAACAATTCTGCTTTATTTTAAAGTAATATAAAAAATGAGCAGGTAAGATAACCTTATTTCACTATTTTTAATGAACTTGGCGGTTCCTTCATAGTGAAATAGTTGAGAAGCATTCTAAAAGGTATAATCCATTTTGGATCTGCCTTTCTTTTTAGCTTCTGTTTACTTACCTGCTCGATCAAAAATAAATATTATATATTAAAGATACAATAAGATTAATAAAATTATAGAAAAGGTTGATTTAACTATGGAGATAGAAAAATGGAAAATTCTATAAAACCACTCGATAAAATAAATCTAATAAACTTTTCAAGCATACAAATGAAAACCTTTCATATTACTTGGATAACATTTTTCTTTTGTTTTTTTGGTTGGTTTGGAATTGCTCCTCTTATGCCTGTAGTAAGAGAAGAATTTGCATTAAGCAAAGAGGAAATAGGCAATCTTGTTATTGCATCTGTATTTGCAACAATTTTTGCTCGAATTGTATTTGGAAGATTATGCGATTCTTTAGGTCCAAGATTATCATATACAATTTTATTGGTCTTAGGTGCTATCCCAATTATATTTATAGGTTTATGCAATGACTATTTATCATTGTTAATATTTAGGTTCTTGATTGGAATTATTGGGGCATCTTTTGTTATAACTCAGTTTCATACATCTGTAATGTTTGATTCAAAAATTGTTGGAACTGCTAATGCAATTGCAGCCGGCTGGGGCAATTTAGGTGGCGGGGTTACCAATCTTGTTATGCCTTTAATATTTAGTGCTATTGTATCAATAGGTTTTACAAAATTTATAGCCTGGCGATTGGCTATGATTATTCCAGGGATAATATTATTGGTCTTAGCTTATGTCTATTATAAATTTACAAAAGATACACCATATGGTAATTATAAAGAAATAAGTAAAAAATTATATATAAAAAGAAATAGCAAAGGTAAATTAAATAAAGCAATAACAGATTACAGAACATGGCTCCTTGCAATGGCATATGCTGCAAGTTTTGGTATAGAAATAACTTTTGATAATGTCGCAGCAATATACTTTGTGGATTACTTCAAGGCAGACATTGTTTTTGCTGGAGCTCTTGCAAGTATTTTTGGAATTATGAACTTATTTGCGCGTGCTTTAGGTGGAATTTACGCAGATAAAATTGGTAGTAAGTATGGTATTAAAGGAAAAGGAATTTTTTTAGGGATAACATTAATACTAGAAGGACTAGGCATCATTCTATTTGCTAATACTAACAACCTTACCATTGCTGTTATTTCCATGCTCGTATTTGCATTATTTCTGAAGATGGCAAACGGAGCTAATTATTCTATTGTTCCTTTTATCAATAAAGAAGCAATTGGAAGTGTTAGTGGTATTGTTGCAGCCGGTGGAAATATTGGGGCAGTTCTTGCAGGGTTCTTGTTTAAATCAGATTCATTTAGTTATAAAGAAGCATTTGTTTTCATAGGTATAACCGTATTCATTATCGGATTGTTATTTATGTTGAAATTTAATCAAACAAAAAAAGAAAAAAATATTTTACTCGAAAACTTAGAGTTGGAATCTGTCTCTTGATAATTTTTTTATTAATGTGAAACAAATTAGAAAGTAGCATAATGAAATACGATTCATATAAATCAACATGTTGTTACTGTGGTGTAGGCTGCGGTATAGTGATAAAAAAAATTTCCGAAAATAAAATTATAGTTGAAGGCGACCCTGATAATTCTGTAAATAAAGGGATGTTATGTTCAAAGGGAATTAATCTTCATTTTACAGTAAATGACAAATCAGACAGGTTGCTTTATCCTCAGATGCGATTATCCCGCAGCCATCAAATGAAAAGAGTTTCCTGGGATGATGCTTTGAATCGCATTGCCAATGTTTTCAAAGCATTAATTAAAAAATATGGACCAGATTCAATTGGTTTTTATGTGTCAGGTCAGTGTTTAACTGAAGAATATTATGTTATCAACAAATTGATGAAAGGTTTTATTGGTTCGAATAATATTGATACAAATTCAAGATTATGTATGAGTTCTGCAGTTACAGCTTATAAATTATCATTGGGAGAAGATGCAGTTCCGTGTAGTTACGAAGATATTGAATTGGCAGATTGTTTATATATAAGTGGAGCAAATCCAGCCTGGTGTCATCCTATTTTGTTCAGAAGAATTGAAAAACATAAGAACAATAATCCAGATGTAAAAATAATTGTAGCTGATCCAAGACATACTGAATCATGCTCTATTGCAGATATTCATCTTCAATTAAAACCCGGAACAGATATAGTATTAAACAATGCTATTGGGCGTTGTTTGATTGAAATGAATTATATAGACAAAAATTTCATAGAGAAGCATACAGAAGGATTTGAAGAATACAAAAAATTAGTTATGAACCGAAGCCTAAGTGAAGCATCTGATATTTGTGATGTCCCTGTAGAACTAATAATTAAAGCCGCTGAATTTATCGGTAAATCAAACGGCTTTATTTCTTTCTGGGCAATGGGATTAAACCAAAGTGTAGTAGGAGTCAAGAAAAATTTAAGCATGATAAACTTATCACTAATTACAGGAAAAATAGGGAAACCTGGCTGTGGACCATTTTCATTAACAGGTCAACCTAATGCAATGGGAGGAAGAGAAGTTGGTGGAATGTGTAATCTTTTACCTAATCACAGGGAACTATCAAATCCTGAACATAGAAAATTTTTACAGGAATTTTGGGGAAGCAAGGAAATTAAATCCAAGCCAGGGTTATCTGCAACCGAAATGTTTGATGCATTGATTGAAGGCAAACTTAAGGCAATTTGGATTATATGTACAAACCCTGTGGTAAGTATGCCAGATTCAAGAAAAGTTGAAAAAGCACTGCAAATGGCAAAGTTTGTTGTTGTTCAAGATATATCTAAAAATTCACAAACATTGAATTATGCCGATGTTATTTTACCGGCTGCTTCCTGGGCTGAAAAAGAAGGAACGATGACAAATTCAGAGAGAAGAATTTCTTACTTGTCTCCAGTAGTATTACCTCCAGGCGAAGCATTGCCCGATGCTGAAATTATAATACGATTTGCTAATAAAATGGGTTTCGGAAAAGCATTTAATTATAAAAATATGAGTGAAATATTTGATGAACATTGCAGGTTATCAAAAGGAACAAATGCTGATATATCGGCTCTTAACTATTCTATCTTAAAAGAAAAAGGCACAGTCCAATGGCCATTTAAATCATTGGATGATTTTCAAGCAAAAAGATTGTTTTCAGATTTTAATTTCTATACAAAAACTCAAAAAGCATTAATTCATAAAACTCCTGATATGAATGAATCTGAAAATACAAATGATGATTTTCCACTTATACTTACAACAGGTAGAATTCGTGATCAATGGCATACAATGACCAAAACAGGTAAAGTAAAAAAATTAAAACAACACATTCCTTATCCATACTTGGAAATAAATCGCGTTGATGCTGATGAAAGAAATATTTGTGATGGAGACCTTGTAGAAATTAAAAATAAAAGAGGCAATGTTATTGTTGAAGCTAAGATAAATGAAGATATAAAAAAAGGTGTTGTTTTTCTTCCCATGCATTGGGGCAAAATTTTAAATTCAGATTTATGCCGTGCAAATAATCTAACGAACAACCTAATCGATCCATTATCTAAAGAACCTGACCTTAAGTATGCTGCGGTAGAAGTTAAAAAGTATTTAAAGAAAAAACAAAAAATAATACTTATTGGAGCTGGTATATCTGCATTCAATTTTATTAAGTATTATACAAAACTTAATGCCAATGATGACATTGAAATCTTTTCCGAAGAATTACAACCATTCTACAATAGAACACTTTTACCGTATTATATCTCGGGAGAATTAAACTGGCATAGAATTATAATGAAAAGTAAAAATGATGGGTGCAATATCTCCATAAAAAAAGGAGTTGCTATTAAAAAAATAAATAGAGAATCTAAAACTGTTATTGATACTAATGGTAATGAACATAATTATGATGTTTTAATTTTGTCTACAGGAAGCAGACCTAAAATTATTGAATCTCTTAATCTAAATATTGAGGGAATATTTTATTTGAGAACAATTAACGATGCGGATAAATTACTGCCATATTGTAAAAAAGATAATCGCATTGTTATTGTTGGCGGAGGATTGCTTGGTATTGAATTAGCCTCTTCATTATCTGAAAAAGATGTGCAAGTAACTATAATTCATAGAACATCGCGTTTAATGGATAAATACCTGGACCTGCAGGCAAGTCAATTATTACTTGATGAACTTATCGCTAGAGGCATAAAAATTAATTTTAATAATGAAGTTGAATTAGTATTTGGAAAAGAAAGACTGACAAGTATAAAACTAAAAAGCGGAGAATATATTGAATGTGATGCCTTAATACTTGCTACTGGTACAATACCAAACATTGAAATAGCTAAAGATGCAGGCCTAAAATGTGGTAAAGGTGTAATTGTAAATAAGTATTTACAAACTTCAGATTCGTCAATTTATGCCATAGGTGAAATTGCTGAATTCAATAACATTTGTTATGGAAATATTATTGCAATAAAAGAACAAGCAGAAATTCTTGCAAAACATTTAAGCGGCAACATGAGTGTTTACTATGAAGGTTCATTGTCTGTGAATATACTAAAGATGAATAGTTTTGATCTCATTACAATTGGAACAACACAAATTCCACCCGATGATAACAATTATGAAGAAGTAATATTTATCGATAGAAAAAAGAAATACTATAAAAAATGTATTGTCCATAATCAGAGATTAATTGGGGCTGTATTAATCGGAGATAAAAGCGAGGTTAACGAATTTAAAAATCTTATAAAAAATAAAATTGAACTCTCTGAAGAAAAAAGGTCTCAGTTATTAAGACCTTCTAATAACGATATTTCATTAAATGGCAAAATAATTTGTTCCTGCAATTCTATTAGTGAATCAACACTGATAAATAAAATTAAAACCGGTATTACAAATATTGATGAATTATGTAATGTAACAAGTGCTGGGACAAGCTGTGGCAGCTGCAGACCAGAAATCAAAAAAATATTGGATGCACAACTTAAGAACATTAGTTCAATCATTAAGGAAGAAGTTTTGCAATGAAAAAAACAAAAAACATATTAAAGATAAATTTTAAAGGTGGAATTGTTTATGTAGACCAGCTACGATTAATAATAGATATTATTAAAAATTATAACAGGATTAAGATTTACTTAGGCAATAGACAAAATTTATATTTAGTTCTGAGCAATAAGTATGTTGATAAAATTCTTAATTCACTTAATCAGAGCAATATAAAATATTTTACTGAGGTAGAGAATAATCCAAATATTGTTAGCTCTTATGTTGCAATAGACCTTAAAGGTACAACTTCCTGGATTAAAGAGAGCATTTTTAACGATGTCCTTGATACATTTGATTATCAACCTAAGTTGAAAATCAACATTATTGATATCAATCAGAATCTTGCATCACCTTTTGATTGTGATTTATGTTTTGTAGCTTCAAACTATCATAATTTCTGGTACTTCCTTATTAAAAATCCATTGCAGAATAAATTTTATTGCTGGAATAAACTAATATATAGTTCCGATTTGGGAGCTTTAGCTAAAGAAGCAGAAGAATATATAATTGATAAGCAAGATTATGATATAGAAAATATTCAGAAATATATAAATGAAAAATTCAAATATATTTTTATTGAAAAACATGAAGAACTAAAATTTCAAAAGGCGTCTAACAATTATGACAGAATAAATCCAAATGGGAATAACTCGTGGATAGAACTCTTCAATTTTGATTCCGAAAATTCTGTCAATTTCTTTGAGAATATTTTAAGAGAATGTATAAAAAGAAAGATTAATAAAATCTATATTACTACATGGAAGACTATCATAATAAAAAACATAAAAGAGGAAGATTTAATTAATTGGAAAATAATAATTGGTAAACATTGCTTTAATTTAGAACATTTATCATCAGAAATTTATTGGAAGCATGAAGATTTCAATACATCAGCAGAAAAATTAAAATCATATCTAATTAAGGAATTATATAAAAACGGAATAAAAAACTCAGATTTGATTTATGGTATTTGCACAAACGATGATTTTAATTTTACAGCAGACATTTCTATTAAAATAAAAAATCCATTTCCTTTACTCCCATTTTTCAAATACTATGATATTTATTATTCAGAGAACTTTAATCCTGTAAAAGAAAATTCAGTATTTATTAGTCGTGAGTATCTCAAAAGTAATTTGATTAACACAATAAAATATTTATCAAAAAAGTATTACGAAGATTTAGAAAAACTTTATCATAATAATAATCAGACTAATCAGAATTCAAAAAAAGTAAAACATTATTGGGTGCCTGGTAAAATTTATGTATGCAAAGATTGTAATACTGTTTATGATCCTGAAGTAGGGGATATTTTCAATAATATTAATCCAGGAACTTCTTTCGAAGAATTGCCAGATACTTATTCCTGCTACATCTGTTCATCTCCAAAGGAAAACTTTGAAATAAGATTAAAAACATTAGAAAGATATGAAGAATAAAATGTTTATTTCAGATAAATATGGACGAACATTCGGTACGCTTAGAGTAAGTTTGACAAATGTTTGCAACTTTTATTGCACATACTGCAGAGAAGAAGGTTTTATATCAAAGAAAAATGGATTGAAAGTTCTAAACTATATGGAGTTAGCTGAGATTGTTAATGTATTAAATAAAATATTTCATTTTAAGTCTATTAGATTAACAGGAGGAGAGCCTACTTTATATCATAATCTAATTCCTTTTATTGAAAGATTAAGATTCTATAACATTGATAACATTAAGATTACATCTAATGGATACCTATTAAAGAAAATAGCACAGAATTTATCCGTAGCTGGAGTAAGAAAAATTAATATTTCGTTAGACGCAATCGACTCAAAAATATTTTATTTAATAACAAGAACCGATGCACTTAATAAAGTAATTGAAGGAATAGAAGAATCACTTAGAAATAATATCTCTGTAAAAATTAATTCGGTTATTATGAGAAATATTAATGAAAATCAAATAATCCCATTGTTGGAATTTGGGATATCAAAAAATATCAAGGTTAGATTTTTAGAATTAATGAAAATGGGTCATTTATACTTCAAAGAGTTCGATAAATACTTTTATTCTACAAATAAAATAATAAGTGTAATTAATAATAAGTATTTGATAGTTAAATCTTATAGAAGAGCAAATGCTACTGCTACATATTGGCAAATTGAAAATGGTTATGAATTTGGAACTATATCGAACGAATCACAACCATTTTGTTCTGATTGTGACCGATTAAGATTAGACAGTTATGGTAATATTTATGGATGCATAAGCAGTGAAGTGAAAGAAAATATTGCAAATATTATTCATGATGAAAATTTGCTCAAAGATAGTTTAATAAAAGCATTAAGTCAAAAACAATCTATAAAATTTACAGGTTGTGCAACACCAATGATTGCAATAGGAGGTTAATAATAAAACATCAACGGGATTAATATGAAAGTGACTATAAAAATATTTGCAAATCTTAAAGATTATTTACCCGAAGAATTTCAGTTAATTATTGATGAAGATAGTTCTATAGAACAATTGAGAAATTTATTAATTAATAAACAACCACAAATAAAAAACATACTGGATAATTCTCGTTTTGCAATAAATGAAGAATTTGTAGATGATAATACAATTATTAAAAAAAATAATACTATTTACATAATTCCTCCAGTAAGCGGAGGATAACATGCAGTATTTAAGCAAAAAAAAGATTGATATAAATAAGATTGTATCTGATGCGGCAAATTTTAAGGGAGGTGCAGTAGTAATCTTTTGTGGAAAAATACGACAAAATAATAAAAATAAAACCGTGAAATACATTTTATATGAATCATATATATCAATGGCAGAAAAAATGATTAAAAATATTCTAGAATCAGCAATAACAAAGTGGAATCTTTTACACGCAAATGCAATCCATAGAATGGGAAAAGTTAATGTAAATGAAGTAGCAGTAATTGTAATAACGCAGCATGAACATAGGTCAGAAGCATATATGGCTAATCAATATATCATTGATAAAATTAAACATGAAGTTCCAATCTGGAAATGCGAATATTATAATGATGGAACATATATGTGGTCCCCAAATCCTTAAAACGAAAATTTGATATTACAGATTAATAGGAAGTAAAAACAATATGAAAGGTAAATAATATGATAAAGCTAAATTCAACCGGGAATATGAAAATTATAGTAGTTGGTAATGGAATGGTTGGTTATAAATTTTGTGAAAAGTTAATAGAAAAAGCAGGAAGTAACTGTTTCGATATAACAGTCTTTGGTGAAGAACCGAGAATAGCGTATGATAGAGTTCATTTAACAGAATATTTTAAAGATAGAAATGAAGAAAAACTTACTCTTGCACCTCTAAAATGGTATAAAGAAAACAATATAACTATACATATAAATAATCCGGTTATATCAATAAATCCTGAATTAAAAATTGTTAAAGCAAAAAACGGGTTGGAACTGAGTTATGATAAATTAGTTTTAGCTACTGGCTCTTACCCCTATGTTCCACCTATACATGGCAGAGAAAAAGAAGGTGTGTTTGTCTATAGAACAATTGATGACTTAAATAAAATTATAGATTACAGCATACATTCAAAAATTGGCGCAGTGTTAGGCGGAGGTTTATTAGGTCTCGAAGTAGCAAAAGCGTTGATTGATTTGAGTTTGGAAACACATATTATAGATTATTCATCCAGAATATTATCCCGACAGGTTGATAATGAAGGAGGCAATTTACTTAAATCAAAAATAGAATCTATGAACATTAAAGTTCATTTAAATAAATCTGTTAAAGAAATAATTGGGAATCACAAAATTGAGAAGATTATATTTACTGATAACACTGAACTGAAAACTGATATGTTAATAATTTCTGCTGGAATTCGTCCAAGAGATGAATTAGCAAAACAGGCAGGGTTAAAAATTGGGGATAAAGGGGGTATTGTTGTTAATAATTTTTTACAAACATCTAATCCCGATATTTATGCTATTGGAGAATGTGCTTTACATAACAATACAATTTATGGACTTGTTGCACCGGGATATGAAATGGCAGATGTTGTAGTTTCTCATTTAAATGGCGGGAATAAAGAATTTGTCAATTTTGATATGTCTACAAAATTAAAATTAATAGGAGCAGAAGTTGCAAGTTTTGGCGATGCATTGGGTGAAGAAAGAGAACATCATTCAATTGTTTATAAAAATCATAATAAAGGAATTTATAAAAGAATAAATATTTCATCCGATGGTAAATATTTATTGGGAGGAATATTAATTGGCGATACTAATGATTATAATAAACTCTTACAAATGTATAGGAATAAATTAATCCTTCCCGATAATCCAGAAAGTTTAATATTTGAAAATATCACAAGTGAAAACAATAATAAAAATTTTGGTATATCTTCTTTGCCTGATGATGCAATAATATGTTCATGTGAAAATGTAACAAAAGGGAAAATTTGTAATGCAATAAAAGAAAATAATTTGGGCGATGTCGGATCAATAAAAAAATTAACAAAAGCTGGAACAGGCTGTGGCGGTTGCTCTTTAATGCTGAGTGATTTATTAAATGATACATTGAAAAAAATGGGGGTATACAAAAAGAAAATATTATGCGAACATTTTGATTACTCTCGTCAACAATTATTTGATCTTATTCGTTTTCATAGAATAAAGACTTTTGATGATTTAATTAAGCGTTATGGTAAAGGTTACGGTTGTGAAATTTGCAAACCTGCAGTAGCTTCTATGTTATCAAGTATCTGGAATGAAAATGTACTCGATAAAAAGCATAGAACTTTGCAGGATACAAACGATAGATTTTTGGCAAATATACAAAGAGGTGGAACTTATTCAGTAGTGCCAAGAATTCCCGGGGGAGAAATTACACCTGATAAATTGATTGCTCTTGGTCGTGTTGCAAAGAAATATGGATTATATTGCAAGATAACCGGCGGTCAAAGAATTGATATGT
>JARYLX010000078.1 GCA_029907415.1 Melioribacter sp. | reverse complement strand
ATAGGAGATTTACCGCCGATTAATTTATATTCTTCAATTACTTTTGGTGCTCTGAAGTGTGAAATTAATTTTGCAAATAATTTTTGTCCAACTGGTATTTTGAAAATATCAGGGTCTTGAAAAAGATTATAAAGAAAAGGTTCAACCGCATCTAATGAATCAGGTCCACCAAGATTAAAAAGAATTACTGCTGTTTTTTCCAATTGATTTCCTTTCTTTTATTTATGACTTATAAGAAATTCTTCTGTACATTTTTTTATATAATTAAAAACTTGTTTGTGAGATACTTTATTTCCTTTTGTGAATATTAATGGCATAATTTCGATATCATCAAAACTCACAAGGGATTTTAAATATATCTCAATATCAATTTCTGGATGTTTCTTTTGAGCTAATGAAATAATTTGTTCAAGAGAATATTTTTTTAGTATAAAATAAAGATCAACATAAACACGGTATGCGGCTCTTAATAGAGAAATTAATTTCATTACACCAATTTCTCTTTCATCTGCTAAATTAAAATATTTTGTTTCAATTAAAGGAAGATAATTTTGGTAAGAGAGACTAAAAAAAGAAATTTTAATTTTGTCATTTATAGGAACTGTAATTGTGTCCTTTTCAACTTGCAAATAATTTATAAAATTAGAACGAAAATTTTCATTTATAGTTTTATGAACATTAATTTCACTGAAATCTTTATGAGTAAAGAAACCAAAATCGTCATATTTTCTATGACCTATTTGTAAAGCCAAGCCAGTGCCACCAGCAAGATAAAAATGTTTTTTAAATTCTTTAAGATTTTCTAAAATAGTCTTACTCTTACTATCCAATATGTTATAGAACAAATCTATTTCCATAATTGATTAATCCCGAGCACAAATTTCCAAAAATTATAACTGTTTTTGCTCAATCTTATTTTTCCATACTTTTCTATAAAAGATGCAACTTCTTCTCTTTTGAAGTTATTAAATATCCAGTTAAAAGTATTAAATGAACCAAGATTAAGTAATCGTTCCATAATAAATTTTTTGTGCTTGTGCATGTCTAAGTACTAAAACTTACAGTCCCAAAAGTAAACTTTAAATTCATTCGGTATTTTATTTCTTTTCATAATATGAATTAGTATTAAAATTATCCAAAATTTTTATAGTGAAATAAATTGTATTCTTTACCCATTAAACAGATAATCAAAGTTTGCAATTCTACTATTTTGTTTTATTTATTAAACAGTTCTCGAATATTTTGTCTTATCAGCTTTTTGTTCAATGTACCAGTCGAAATTCATTGCAATGTTGCGCACAAGAAGTCTTCCCATTGGAGTTACAATTAATTTTCTATTTTTAATTTCAACAAGACCATCCACAACAAACTCGGACAAGTTTTCTAATGAACGCTTAAAATAATTTTCAAATTCCATATTGAATTGTTTTTCAACTGAAGAAAAATCGAGTTCGAAATCACACATAATTCTTGTTATAACAAAACGACGCAACAAATCATCATCACTTAAATAAAATCCGCGTTCAGTTGGAAGAATCTCATCGTTCAATTTATCATAATATTCTTTTTCTTTCTTTACATTTTGAGCATAACATCTTCCAATTTGACTAATGCTTGTAATTCCAAATCCATAAAGGTCGCAGCCTGCATGAGTGCTGTAACCTTGAAAATTCCTGTACAATTTTTTTTCACGAAGAGCTTTAGCTAATTCATCATCAGGTTTGGCAAAGTGGTCCATTCCAATGAAAACATAACCAGCATTAGTAAGTTTTTCAATTGTCATTTTAAGTATCTGAAGTTTTTCTTCTGGTTCTGGTAAATCCTCGGGTTTAATTAATGCTTGGTGTTTTTTAAGCCACGGAACATGAGCAAAATTAAACACTGCTATTCTATCTGGAGAAATATCAATAATTTTATCAACAGTTTCTGAAAATGATTCAACAGTTTGAAATGGTAGACCGTAAATCAAATCCAGATTGAAGCTATGAAACTTAAGTTCTCTTATCCAGTCTATCACCTGACGAGTCATATCTTCTGGTTGGATTCGATTCACAGCTTTTTGAACTTTTTCATTAAAATCTTGTACACCCATGCTAATTCTATTAAAGCCATTATTTCTCAAAGCTTCGAGATGTGCTTTTGTTAAGCCTCGTGGATCAATTTCACATCCCTGTTCTGCATTTATATCAATTTCAAAATTTTTGTTGATGTATGATTTTAAATCTGTAATTTCATCAGGATTTAGATGAGTTGGAGTTCCTCCACCCCAATGAAGCTGTACTACTTTTCTTCCATCAATTATGTAAGAACGAAGCATGTCGATTTCGTTCTTAAGATATTTTAAGTACTCTTTTATTCTATCACGATTACGAGTAACAATCATATTACAACCACAGAAATAGCAAAGAGTATCACAGTAAGGAATGTGAAAATAAAGGGAAAGGTCGGGTGGATTTTCTGCATTATTTGTTCTAATTATTTCATCAAGATAACGCTCGGAAGTAAATGATTCATTAAACTGAGGTGCAGTTGGATAACTTGTGTAACGAGGTCCCGGCCTGTCATACTTTTTTATTAATCTTAAATCTATTTCAAACATAATTATTAACTCCTTCCATTCAAAAATTTTTTTGATGATAAATTTTGCTTTCTTCCTTTACAACATTAACTAAAAATTTTGCATTCTCTGGTGAAACATCAGGCAAAATACCATGGCCTAGATTGAAAATATGTCCCGAACCATAACCATATGACTTCAATATTTTTATTGCTTCATCTCTTATTTTTTCTTTTGGTGCATACAAAATAGCAGGATCGAGATTGCCTTGCAATGCTACTTTGTTGTCAACTTCTTTTCTTACATCACCTAAATTCATTGTCCAATCAAGACCGATAACATCTGTGCCGCAATCTGCAAGTTTATTTAATTTATAATGAATTCCTTTGGCAAATACAATCACTGGTTCATCTTTTCTTTTAATGTTTGATATTACTTTTGAAATATATTGAAGAGAAAATTCTTCAAAGTCATCTGGCGAAAGAATACCTCCCCAGGTATCAAAAATTTGAATTGCATTTGCACCAGCTTCAATTTGAGCAGATAAATAATCAGCCACAGCATCAGAAATTAAATTCAATAATTCATGTGCCGCATTTTGATTATTATAAATAAACTTTTTTATTTCAGAGAAATTTTTAGAGCCATTACCTTCGACCATGTATGTCATTAATGTCCACGGTGAACCCGAAAATCCAATCAATGGCACTCTTCCATTTAATTCCTTTTTTGTTAATGATATTGCGTCAAGAACATATTTTAAATCTTTATATGGGTCAACTTTTTTTAATCTATTAATGTCACTTTCACTTCGAATTGGCTCATAAAGTTTTGGACCTTTACTTTCAACTAGTTCTAATTTCATTCCCATTGCCTCGGGAATGACAAGTATATCAGAAAAAATTATTGCTGCATCAACTTCTAAAATATCAACAGGCTGAATTGTAACTTCTGCTGCAAGTTCTGGAGTTTTACACAAAGTTAAGAAATCATATCTATCTCTAATTTTTCTATACTCAGGTAAATATCTTCCTGCCTGACGCATAATCCAAATAGGTGTTCTTTCTACAGGTTGGCATTTACATGCTTTGATAAACAAATCATTTTTTAAATTCAATTTTCCTCCATATTAAGTTGGAAAAAATCAGGCCATGTTTTCTGTGGCTTTAAAAAATTCAACTATTGCTTCGCTTATACCTTCAAGTGTATAAATTTTGGGAACAATATTTACAGTAATTCCATAGCTGCGGATTTCAAATTCTGTTGTTGGACCAATTGCACAGATAATTTTATTTAAAAAATATACTTCAGGATTATCTATGTTTAATAACTTTAAATAATTTTCGAAAGATGATGGACTTGTAAAAACGAAAACATCAGGCTTTTGATTTATTATTTTCTCATATTCAATTTTCAACTCATTCAAATCATTCATTACAACATCGTAAATTGGGAGTGATGTTACTTCCGCTCCTAATTGAGTCAATCCAATTTTAAGCTCTTCTCTTGATAATGCAGAACCAGGTATTAAAATTTTTTTGCCATCAATTCCAATTTCAGTAAATTTTTTAATCAATCCTTTTGCACTATATTCTTCTGGAATAATATGAATATAAATACCATGACTTCTGCAAGCTGCTGCAGTAGCTTCGCCTACAACAGCAATTTTTGTTTTAGATAAATCGAATTTATATTCGTTTAGCATTTCAGAAAAAACTTGAACTGCATTGGCAGAAGTAAAAATTATGTATTCATACTGATGTGGGTTCGACATTAATTCATCAAGGTCGAGATTTTTATATGAATGTACAATCTTAATAGTAGGGAAATAAATTATTTCCGCACCTGCATCAGATAACATTCTCAAAGAATTTTTTGATTCTTCTTTTGATTTTGTTACAAGTATTATTTTATTACTTAGCGACTTCAAATTTTATTATTCCATTTTGATTAAAAAATCTCTTTTAAAATTTCTGAAGCACCTGCTTTTAATAAATCTTTAGCCAATTCAATTCCCAATTTTTCAGGATTATTTTTAGAACCTCTGATTTTTTTTCTGAATGTTAGAGTTCCATCAATCGAAGCTATTAAAGCATCAAGATAAAGTCCGTTTGATTTGACTTCTCCAAATGCACCGATTGGAATTTGACAGCCGCCTTCTAAATATTTTAGCAATGCTCTTTCTGCTCTTACTGCAATAAAAGTATTCTCATCATTTATGCTTTCTAATATTTTTTCTGCAAAAATATTTTCTCTATGAATTTCAATTCCAAGTGCACCCTGCCCAACTGCAGGTAATATTTCCTCAGTTGAAATTATTGAAGAAATGTATTTGTTCATTTTCAATCTCTCAATGCCTGCACGTGCTAAAATAATTGCATCCCAGTCAGATTCAATAAATTTTTTAATTCTCGTGGGAACATTTCCTCTCAAATCGACAATTTGTAAGTCAGGTCTTAAATGCAAAAGCTGAGCTTTTCTTCTGAGTGAACCCGTAGCAACCACAGCATTTTCTTTCAAATCTTTTATCTTAATTCCTTTTTTTCTTGTTATTAAAACATCTTCAACATTATGTCGTTTTGTAACAGCCGCTAATTTTAACTCATGTGGAATATCTGTTTGTAAATCTTTTAAGCTGTGAACTGCAATATCTATATTCCCATTTAATAATTCATTTTCAATTTCTTTAGTAAACAAACCTTTATCACCAATTTTAGACAAAGCCACATCGAGAATTTTATCACCTTTTGTTTTAATGATTTTTATTTCTACGGATAAATTTTTGTTTTTTCTTTCGAGTTCTTTTTTAACAAAATTTGCCTGCCAGAGAGCAAGTTCGCTGCCGCGGCTGCCAATTATTAATTTTTCTTTTTTCAAGTTTTATCCTTGTCTTTGTTTTCACTTCCATTAGAACGATTTTTATCAAGTGCAAATAATTCTTTAACTAAAATTGTATTTGCCATCATTTCATCGATATTTATTCCTGATTCAGCCATCTCGCGCAACTTAACAGTCGGATTGTGAAGCAATCTTCCAATCAACCTTCTTGTCATATCTTCTATTTTTAAATAATCTTCTGAAGTAACTTTGTTTTTTATTTTCTCAAGTTCATCATTTCGAATTTGTTCAAAAAAGTCACGCAAAGATTTTATAACAGGAACAACTTCAAGAGTATTATACCAGCTAAAAAATTCTATCATCTCTTCCATAATTATTTTTTCAACTTTTGGAATCTCGCTTTTTCTTCTTGCAATGTTCTGGTCGACAATAACCTTCAAAGAATCCATGTCGTGATAAAAAACATTTTCAATATTTTTTACTTCTGGGTCAATATCACGCGGAACAGCTATATCCATTAATACAATTGGAACACCTTTTCTTTTTTTTATTGCATCCTGAATATCATCTTTAGTTAAAATAAAACCTGGTGAACTTGTTGCACTGATTATTACATCATAATTAAAAATATTTTCTTTTAATGATTCAAATGGCAATATATTTCCATCTATCTTTTTAGCTAAAGATTCTGCTCGTTCATATGTTCGATTGCTTATTGTAATTTTTCCTATGCCTTTATCTTTTAAGTGAATTGCTGCCAATTCACCAGTTTCACCTGCACCAATTATTAGAGCAGATTTTTTATCGAGTCCTGCAAATATTTTTTCCAGAACTTGAACCGCAGCGTAACTTACAGTAACTGCACCTTCACCAATTGTTGTTTCTTTGATTGCACGTTTACCAACTTTTAATGCAGCATTTAATATTCTTTTAATAATTGTTCCGGCAAAACCAAGGTCTTCTGATAATTCAAAAGATTCTTTAAC
Organism: Melioribacter sp.; assembly: GCA_029907415.1. GTDB lineage: Bacteria > Bacteroidota > Ignavibacteria > Ignavibacteriales > Melioribacteraceae > Rosettibacter > Rosettibacter primus. The sequence continues at coordinate 4,641 of JARYLX010000078.1, read as the reverse complement.
CTGACCAAGTATCTGGCTATCACCAATAACTAATGAATCAATGCCCGAAGCAACAGAAAAAATATGTTTGATTGCACCACAAGAAAAATATTTTGTAAAATTTTCTTCTTTAACATTTTGAACAGGTTTAAACTCGAGCAATTTTTTCAGAATTAAATCAGAATTTAATTTTTGATTTTTTGATATGCAGAAAATTTCTGTTCTATTACAGGTTGAAATCACAACTCCTTCACTGAAATCATCTTTAAGTCGGGGAATAAAATTAATTATTTCATCTTTTGCTAAATGAAGAGATTCTAAAATATCAATTGGTGCAGTTCTATGATTTATCGAAATTCCTATTAAATTCATTTTCAATCATGCATTTGTTAAAAATTAAGTATCTTCATCAATCTCAAGTTATAATTTCATCAATCAATAAAATGAATGAAATGTGTTTGAATATGTACTTGTAATAATTAAAGAAATTATTGTTAGAATAAATCCGCAAAGAGAAAAAATAATAACTTTCTTTCCATACCAGTTTGCTAAATATTTGCTTATGATGCCTGTGCCATAAGCAATCCAGATAAAAGCAGTGCCAACAAGTTTTGGGTCATAAAATCTAAAATTCGGGAATGCACTTGGCAGCCATATTGTTCCAATAATTATTGCAATTGTTAAAAGAATAAATCCTATAACCAGAGAATAAAAACTCAGCTTCTCAAGAATTTCAAGACTTGGCAAACGATTAAATATTAATCCGAACTTATTATTTCTTAAATTTTTGTAAAGAATCAAAAACAATAATCCATAGACTGCAGAAATTGTAAATCCCGAATATCCAAGAATAGCACTTACGACATGAAGTCCAAGCATACGATTTCTTAAAACTTCTGGAACAACATAATTATGCTCAATTGATAATGAAGATATTATCTGAAATACCAAAGAAAATAAAATTATAAATGAACCTGTTCTGTGAATATCAGTTAATAATTCAAGAATGAAATATGAAAATGAAACTGAAAAAGCTAACAAAGAAAATATTTCAAACTTTGTAGTAATTGGGGGATGATTGAATTCAACTGAACGAACCATTAAATAAAAAGCATGAACAAAAAGAGTGATAAAAAGAAAAATTCGTTTTGAATTACTGAACAAATTTTTCTCGGCAAAAAAATCATAAGTGTAAATTGAAAAAACAATTAAATATGAAAAAGGAAGCAAAGCATTTAAGCTGCTAATAGTGGAAATCATCTGTTTTTACTCTTCTAATTCTTAATTATAAACCAAAAATAGATTACAATAATTCAAAAAGAAATACAAAAAAAGCCGTCCCTTTTTATTTACGAGACGGCTCGAAGCTAAAATTACACAATTAAAATAAATCAACCTTTCCATTAATGTGTTTTGTTTTATCAATAATCTTTCCATACTTATCAACAATACCTACGTGACAAACTCCGCAAGAATTTTTATCAACTTCTATGTGTCCTTTAGGTGGCAATCCATGACATGTGCCACATGCAGCTTGTGTTCCATCTACTTTATTCCACACTGGCTGAAAATTATTGCCAGTAATTTTATCCTCAATATAAGCAAATTGGTATTGAGCATTTTCTTTTTTGAATTCAAAATTACCATGGCAATAAGTATTGCTGCACTTATTATCGTTGAAATTATATGATGGAATTCCTGCACCAGAAAAACTATGAGCTGCAAATATAACTTCTGCTTCTGGTGTATTGTCAATGTGTCCGGGTGAATTAAATTTTTCTGGTATTATATGGCATTCATTACATTTAATTGCTTTAGCAATTTCAGAATCTGATAAATGTTTTTCATGAGCGCCGACACCTGGGTCTGATGTTTCTTTAGCTCCATTTAATGCTTTTGGCGGTGATATTTTTGCAGAATTGGAAAAGTCACCATGACAGGTATTGCAAGCCTCTGGTCCGCCAGATTGTTTATGACATGAATTGCAAGTTGGACTTACAATGCCCCCAGCATAATTAACTCCATGGCATTGCGAGCACTTTGATAAGTCCCAATTTAATCCTGCAATAAATTTTCCATGAAATTTTTCTGATACTGGATTATTAATTTCTGCGGTATGAACATTAATTGCAGCATGGCAATTTAAACAACTCACTTTAGCTGTACCGCCAGAAAAGTTCGATGCATGACATAATTTGCAGCTTTCCATTTTGCCATCTACTAATTGTCTTCCATGAAAATTAGAAGATGATTTTGTCATTACTTCTTTGCCATGAACACTCAATTTTTCAGGCGGTGTTATTTCATCTTGAATATCACTGCACGAAATTATTGTTAAACTTAGTGCTGCAATTAAAATGAAATAAAATTTTATGTATTTCATATTCTACCTAAAAGATTTTTGTTAATTATGACAATAACCGCAAAAGCCTACACCTTTCATTCCATTTGGTCTTGCATTTGCATCACGATGACATGAATAACAAACTGAATTTGCATCACTATGCCAATCACCATTTTCATCTCTCATGAATTTATTTATATGAGTTTTAGGATTAGTTCCTTTTATACCATCGTTATCAACATGACACAAAATGCAGCTTGGGTCGGCTCCCTGAACATCATGACATGCCGTGCAGGATTCAATATCACGTTTAGCCATTTCAGCATGTCTCCCTCCTCCACTGCCGACTCCAATTGTAACAAAATTTGGTTTTTTATGCGAAGCCGGCATTGCACCTTCTAATGCAAAATCCCCGCCATTTGAATTATGACATTCTGCACAAAATGTTTCTACCTGATGACATGTCTGGCATTCACTCGATTTATTATTTGCATCAATTCCATGAGTAAATCTGTAATTCAAATCATGAACCCTGCTGAGCTGCTGCTGTTTTGCATTATCTGTAAATTTATGTGGTGAATAAGGTGTATAAAAATCTCTTGCACTGTTTGATTCTGTTATCATTGTTGTAGATGCATGGCATGTCTCACAGAAACTATTATCATGACACATTTCACATTCTGCATTGACAGCATTAACTTTGAACTTATGACTTTTTATAAACCCGACTTCCTGATGGTCTTCAGGAATTAAATTAGCAGTTGATATGTGACAAATTTCACAATCATTTGTTGCAACTGTTTGATTATTATGACATTTATAACAGCTACTCATTGATGGAATCGATGCTGCAGATTGAAATGCATAATCAACTTCATCCAATCCTTTATGGCAGGCAATACATTCCATTTTCTGTTCAATCACATGCTTTTTGTGATTAAATATTAAATCTGATTCTCTCTGAATTAATTTCTCATTAACATTTTCATAATGACATGTATTGCATTTATCCGTATCTTCAACATCATGGCAAGTTGCACATGATTCTTTTTCTGGCAGCAATCTGTCTTTTAATGACGTGCTCTCAGCAACTTTTGTATGGCATGTTGTACATTCAGCAATTTCTTTATGTAAAGAGTGAGAGAATTTAATTATATCCTTATTTGTTTTTTGAGGTTCTACTCTTTCGTTAACAGCTGCAATACTGAGAAAAATTATTATCGAAAGAGTTAAGAACGCATATAAAATTTTTATTTTCATATTCTTCTATAAATTTGTATTGAACAAATAATTTATTTTGAACAGGATTCGAAAATCATTTTTGTAAATCTTATTATTAAAATATTGTGCTTGAACATCAAAGGATAAAATTCTCCATGGGCGTAAATTAAATCCACCTAAAAAAGCAGTAATTGTATTAACATGGTCATCTTTAGATAATTTATAATTTGTGTATGTGATTCCAAATGATGGTGTAATTAGACCATCATAGAATGAACGAGCAGCATAAACAGAAATTGCATCCAGCTCACCTGCATCACCAAAAGTTTTTCTGTAACTTAAACTCCCAAATTTTGTATTTGCCCCCATAGTAATTCGAGAAGAATGTTCGCTGCCGAACTTAACATCACCATACTTAAATATAAATGTGTAAAGATTCGACACATTGTAATCAATTCCGCCTTCTATTTCCTGTGAATTGCCATAATCAAAAACAGAAAAGATAGAATTGTATCTTATCTTTGGTTCACGTTGATTGTAATAAAGATTAATTCCCATTTCTTTTGTTGCTTTTACTCGTCCATCAAATTCAATTTTTGATGTTTCTTTATAGTTCATATCATATTCATACCGTGCATTTAAATCGAAAATATTATTGTCATTGTAAGAAACATCACCTGATAAAAATCTATACTGATTTGATTTCGATTGAATGAGAATAGTAACAAGGTCTAAATTTTCATTCAATCTTTCAGTGTAGTAATCAACTGGTTTAAAGTTTTTATCGATATAAGAAATTCCGAATCTGAAATTTTTCAAAGCATAAGTTTCGAATCTGCCACCAAGGATATAATTATTCCCAATGTCGTCCGTTAATTCTAATTTTTGATATGCTGGAACATTACCGCCATAAAATCCCATTAAAGAAAATCCTGCATATTTAATTTTCATATTAATACCATCAAATAGACCACCGGCTACGGGCATAATAACAGGCTGTCTCCCAATCTTTAATGTAACGAGATTTAATAAATCCCTGGCTTCGAAGTATAGATTATAAAATCTCATTCGTGGATCTTTATCGAGCACATTCCCAA
>JARYLX010000077.1 GCA_029907415.1 Melioribacter sp. | reverse complement strand
TCATTTTCACCTGATAGAGAAAAAGCAGATTGGGCTAAATCAAAAGAAGAACTTGATGAAATCTGGAGATTAAGATTGAAAAATGATGCGCTTAATCTAATTCTTTCAGGAAAAGATTGGAAAGGAGCTGCAGAAGTTTTGCTCAAGCGTTATCAAAATTTTCATAAAATAATTTTGCAATATGAAGCCGAAGATGTTTTTTCTCTATTCATGAATTCTGTTACACAGGTGTATGACCCGCATACTGATTATTTCTCGCCAGCGGCATCAGAAAATTTTAGTATAAGTATGAAGCTTTCACTTGAAGGCATAGGTGCAACATTGCGTCAGGAAAATGATTATACTGTAGTTGCTGGTATAGTTCCGGGAGGACCCGCAGCAAAAAGTGGATTGCTGCACGAAGAAGACAAAATTGTAGGTGTTGCTCAAGGTGAAGATGGCGAGATGGTTGATGTTATTGGCTGGAGATTAGATGATGTAATTCAATTAATTAGAGGGAAAAAAGGAACTGTTGTTCGTCTCCAAATTTTGAAAGCAAGTGATGGACCAAATGCCATCCCAACAGAAATAAAACTTGTGCGTGATGAAGTTAAGCTTGAAGAACAAGCTGCTAAAAGTGAAATTATGAATATTCAACATGAAGGATACAATTTCAAACTTGGAATTATAAAACTACCATCATTTTATACAGACTTTGAAGCTCAACAGAAAGGCAAACCCGATTACAAAAGTACTACAAGAGATGTAAAAGAAATTTTAAAAAAATTCAAGGAAGAAAAAGTTGATGGTGTTGTTATTGATTTAAGAAACAATGGCGGCGGTTCACTTCAGGAAGCTATTCAACTTACTGGCTTATTTATAAAAGAAGGACCAGTTGTTCAAGTAAAAAATATGATGAACATTATTGAGGTTGATAAAGACCCCGACCCAGAAATTCATTATGATGGCCCTCTTGCAGTCCTTGTAAATAGATTTAGTGCATCTGCCTCCGAAATTTTTTCTGCTGCAATTCAAGATTATGGCAGAGGAATAGTTATCGGAGAAAATACTTATGGTAAAGGCACGGTTCAGAATCTTCTTGATTTGAATAGACATATTCCAATTGCCAACAAAAAACTCGGTCAACTAAAACTTACAATTGCAAAATTTTATAGAATTAATGGAAGCAGCACACAGCATAAAGGAGTTCAGCCAGATATCACATTTCCATCTCCTTATTCATCTGAAGAATTTGGAGAAAGTTCTCAACCAAGTGCATTGCCTTGGGACCAAATTCAACCGGCACAATATGAAAAATATGGTGACCTTTCAAAATTCATCTCCCTGCTAATTAAGAAGCATGATGAACGAACAAAAAAAGATCCTGAATATCAATTGCTTCTTGATGATATAGAAGAGTTTAAAGAAAATAGAGCAAAAAAAGTTTTCTCTTTGAATGAAGAAATAAGAAAACAAGAAAGAAATAAAGCCGAAGAACGAAAGAAAAAGAAAGAAGAAGAAAGAGCAAAAATTTCAGGCATTGATATTAAAGATAAAAAAGAAGTAGAAAGTCAATCTTCCATAACTAGCGATTATGAATTAAAAGAAAGTGCAAGAATTTTAGCAGATTTAATTTTAGCTAAAGTAGGATGAATAATTTTCTTAGCTGATATTATTAATGACTCCTAAAAGAAAAGTAAAAAAAGAAAAATCAATTTTTACTGATCAACCACCATCAAAAAGCCCGCTTTATTTTTATTTGATAATGATCTCTATTCCATTTCTGTTTTTTATTGTATTAGAATTGGGTTTAAGAATTTTTAATTATGGCTACGATTTGAGTATGTGGGAAGAAGTTGCACAAGGTAAATTGATGCTGAATCCAGATGCAGCAAGAAGATATTTTTCTAATGTTAAAAATACTCCTTCTTCAATTGAAGATGTGTTTGATAAAGTGAAAGATAAAGATGCTTTTAGAGTTTTTGTCCTTGGAGGAAGCAGTGCAGCAGGTTATCCATATATGCCAATGGGTTCTTTTTCAAGATATATTCGCAGAAGACTTGAATTAAATTATCCCCATAAAAAAATTGAAGTTGTTAATCTAAGTCTTACAGCAACTAATAGTTTTACAATCAGAGATTTTATTCCTGAAGTAATAAATCAAAAGCCCGACCTCATTTTAATTTATGCAGGGCATAATGAATATTATGGTGCTCTTGGTGTGGGTTCCTTAGAAACCGGAACAGGTTCAAGAGAGATTATCAATGCTATGCTATTTTTGAACAAATTTAGAACAACTCAATTGATAAAAAATTTTCTTAGGTGGATTACTTCGTTAATTGCCAAACCTGAAAATCCGTATTCTTCCGGAACTTTGATGTCGAGAATGGCAAAAGAAAAATATATTGCATTTAATTCTGAAACTTACAAAACTGGATTAAAGCAATTTAAGGAAAACATTGGTGATGTGTTAAGAAAACTTAAAGAAGGAAAAATTCCAGTTATAATCTCGACAGTAGCAAGCAATATCAAAGACCAGCCTCCGTTTATATCTACAAAATATAAAAACTATACTGCTCAAAGCGTATACAATGAAGCTATTCAGTTTTATAATAAAGGAAATTTCAAAAAAGCAGATTCACTTTTTAGATTTGCAAAAGATTTAGATGGATTAAGATTCAGAGCACCTGAGGAGATTAATTCTATAATTCGTAGTTTATCTAAAACTTATAATGTGCCTTATATAGATGTTGATTCGTTATTTTCTTCTATCAGCCCCAATAATATTATTGGAAATAATTTAATGACAGACCATCTTCATCCAACATTAAGGGGCTATCAATTAATTGGGAAACTTTTTTATGATAAAATGAACGAGATGAATTATTTACCGGATAATTCAAAACCTAAATATGAATATGGCATTCAAGATAGTATTACTGTATCTAATTTTATTATTTCAGAACTTGATTCAACCATTGCTGATTTTAGAATAAAGTTATTAAAAAATGATTGGCCATTTATTAATCCTTCAAAGAAAAAAACTATTGAAGAAGTATGTAATCCCAAAACATTTATTGATACCATAGCAATTGAATATCTTGATAACAAGTTGAGATGGATACAAGCACATGAAAAAGCTGCAAATAAGTATTTAATTAAAAATAATCTTGATGGTTTTTTGAATCATATCTCTGCTTTAATTTATCAATATCCATTCATAAAGGAAAATTTTAATCAGCTTGAAATCTTGGCAGTAAAGTATCTTAAAAATCAAGATTATAAAAATGCTTATAAAATATTAATTGCAGAATATAAAATTAAACCGAATTCTTTCTCATCAAAATGGCTTGGACAAATTGAATTAAATTCTGGAAATATACAACCTGCTATAAAATTTCTAGAGGAATCATTTTTATACGACAGCACTGATACTCAGGTAATTTATAATCTTTCCGGAGCTTATGCATTGAACAAAGAATATAACAAAGCTTTAACAACTGTAAAGAAATTACTCAAATTAGATTCCCGATATCCCGGTGCACAGGTTTTATATAATGAATTATTGAATATTGTAAGCAAATAATTTTTTCTTAAAATACAACATGTGAGTATTCATTCTCAAATTGATATCTTTCATAAAGCAAGACGAGTTTTGCAATTTGATTCTTAAGTTCTTCATTAATTTGTTCCCATGTAAATCTCCATGACCAGTTGCCATCGGGTTTTCCCGGAAAATTCATGCGTGCATGAGTATCAAGATTCAAAATATCTTGCATTGGAATTACAACAATATCAGCAACAGAAGAATAAGCCAATCTTATTAAAGCTGAACACATATCATCGCCAAAGTAGTTCATATAAAATTGTGCATGTCTGAATACATCAGAATTGAGTTCTTTTTCTTTTCTAAAAAATCCTTTTGTTGTATCATTATCATGTGAACCGGTATAGACAACACAATTCTTTTCGTGATTATGAGGAAGAAATCTTTTTTCGCCTGTTTTGCCAAATGCAAATTGTAATATTTTCATTCCGGGGAAATTAAATTTCATTCTCAATTCATTTACTTCTTTTGTAATTACGCCCAAATCTTCAGCAAGAATTGGCACATCACCAAGTTTATCAATTATTGTTTTAAATAATTTTTCACCAGGTGCTTTAACCCATTCGCCGTGTTCAGCAGTTTTTGCATTGCCGGGAATTTTATAGTAAGCTTCAAAACCTCTAAAGTGGTCTATTCTGACAATGTCAACCAGTTCAAACATTTTTGAAAATCTTTTTATCCACCAATCAAAATTTGTTTTTTCCATTTCATCCCATTTGTAAAGTGGATTTCCCCATAACTGTCCGGTTTTACTAAAATAATCAGGGGGAACACCTGCAACAAATTCTAAATTGCCTTCTTCATCAACAGTGAATAAATTTCTGTTTGACCACAAATCTGCACTATCGTATGCTATATAAATTGGGACATCACCAATAATTTTTATTTTCTTACTGTTCGCATAATTTTTTATTTCTTTCCATTGTTTGAAAAATGTAAACTGAACAAATTCATGAAACTGAATTTCTTCTTTTAATTTTTCTTTCCATTTTTTTATTGCATCTTTTTTTCTAAAAGCAATTTCTGTTTCCCATTTTGACCAGACATTTCCATTGTGATAATTTTTGAGAGCCATAAATAATGCAAAATCTTCCAGCCAGAATTTATTTTTTTCTTTGAATTTTATAAAATCTTCGGGTTCTTTTCTTTGTATAAAATTTTTATAAGCTTTTTTTAAGTGAGTAAATTTATAATTGATTATTTCACTGAAGTCAACTTGATGCGGATTTGAGGAAGGAGAATTTTCTAAATCTTTATCTTCAAGTAAATTTTCTTCTTTTAATTTGTCAGGACTAATTAACAGGGGATTTCCGGCAAATGCAGAAAAACATTGATAAGGTGAATTGCCATAACCAGTCGGACCGAGAGGCAAAATTTGCCACAAAGTTTGTTTTGCCTCTTCAAGAAAATCAACAAACCGAAAAGCATCATATCCAAAATCTCCAATTCCATATCTCGATGGCAACGAAGTAGGATGCAGCAAAATTCCAGCCGAACGATTGTATTTCATACTAACCTCTTATTTATTAATCATTATTAGCTTGGTTACCAAATATAATCATTAATAGCATTATTAAATTGCATTTGTTCGCAAAAAAAAAATAGTGTAGTTTTTCATAAAATAAAAAGGAGAATTTATGTTTATCGGCTCTAAAAAAAATAATTACTTTGTTTACTTAGTTTATATATTATTTTTAGTTCTTTTTGTTAATTCTTTCCCAAAGGAAAAGAAGTTACTTGAGAAAAGTCTTTTTAATCCTCCTGAGTGGACAAAGAATGTTGTTATATACGAAGTGAATGTAAGACAGTTTACACCTGAAGGAACATTTAAAGCATTCGAGAAACACCTGCCAAGATTAAAAAAGATGGGAATTGATGTTTTGTGGTTTATGCCAATTCATCCAATTGGAGAACAAAACAGAAAAGGTTCTTTAGGGAGTTATTATTCTATCAAAGATTATAAAGCAATTAATCCAGAATTTGGAACTGAAGAGGATTTTAAAGAACTCGTAGAAAAAATTCATCAACTTGGAATGTATGTTATGCTTGATTGGGTTGGTAATCATACATCATGGGATAATGTTTGGACAAAAACTAATCCAGATTTTTTTAGCAAGAATGAAAAGGGTGAATTTTATCCTCCTGTTGCTGATTGGAGTGATGTAATTGATCTTAATTATGATAATAAAGAATTATGGAATAAAATGATTGATGCTATGGAATACTGGGTAAAAGAATTTAATGTTGATGGTTTCAGATGTGATTATGCTGTTGGGGTTCCTATAGAATTTTGGATTGAAGCAAGAACTAAACTACAAAAAATAAAACCTCTCTTTATGCTTGCAGAAGCAAGTGAACCATATCTGCACAAAGCATTTGATGTTACTTATAACTGGCAATTAAAAGATTTAATGAATGATATAGCAATAGGAAAATTGAATGCACGGGCTTTGATTAATCATATCAAAGATGAAAAAAAGAATTACCCCGAAGAAGGATATCGGCTTAACTTTACTACGAATCATGACGAAAACTCCTGGAGTGGAACTGAATTTGAAAGATTGGGAAAAGCAGTAGATGCTTTTAATACATTCATTTTTGTTACTCGAGGGATTCCTCTTCTTTATAGCGGGCAAGAAGCCGGCTTAAACAAAAGACTCCGTTTTTTTGATAAAGATACAATTTTCTGGAATGACATGAAGTATGAAAAATTCTTTTCTGATTTGATAAAGTTAAAGAAAGAAAATAAATCACTCTGGAATGGTAAATATGGTGGAGAAATAAAATTATTGAATAATGATAATGAAGATAATGTATTGACATTTTATCGATTGAAAAAAGAAAACAAAGTAATTTCTGTTTTTAATTTTTCATCTAAGAATCAACATGCATTAATAAATTTTGGAAAATTAAAAGGAACATATAAAAATTATTTTACAGGCGAAGAAGTAGAAATTAAATCCAATCAAGAATTTGAACTGCAGCCGTGGGAATATATTGTTTTAATTAAGGTCAAATAAAAAAGGAAAAATTTATGGAAAAACCGCGCTTAAGTTTCTGGCAAATCTGGAATATGAGTTTTGGATTCCTTGGAATTCAATTTGGTTTTGCACTTCAAAATGCAAATGTAAGTAGAATATTTGAAACACTTGGTGCAAATATCGATGATATCCCAATACTCTGGATTGCTGCACCGGTTACTGGTTTAATAGTTCAACCTATTATTGGTCACATGAGTGATAATACATGGAATAGATTAGGAAGAAGGAAGCCATATTTTCTTACAGGAGCAATTCTTGCATCGATAGCATTAATGATTATGCCAAATTCACCAGCTTTGTGGGTTGCAGCTGGTATGCTTTGGATAATGGATGCATCAATTAATATCTCAATGGAACCTTTTAGAGCGTTTGTTGGCGATATGCTCCCTTCTTCACAAAGAACTCTTGGCTTTTCTATGCAAAGCTTTTTTATTGGAACGGGTGCAGTAATAGCTTCAGCATTACCATATTTGATGACAAACTTTTTAGGGATTAAAAACACAGCTCCTCCAGGAGAAATTCCGGACAGTGTAAAATTTTCATTTTACATTGGTGGAATAGTTTTTTTTCTTGCGGTTCTTTGGACAGTTTTAAAATCTAAAGAGTATTCTCCAGAAGAACTGGAAAAATTTTCTCAATCTAAATCAAGTGTTGATTCTTCAAAAGAAAAAGAAAATCCTTTAAGAGATTTAACAGAATATAAAAAGTTTTTTCTGAATGGAATTAAATGGAGCGCTGCAGGATTACTGCTTTTTATAGTTTTTAAATTTTTTATTTATATGGATTATGGGCTTGCTATATTCTTTTCTGGAATTTTTACTTTTGGATTATTGCAGTTACTGGTTAGTTTTTTTGTTAATAAGCAGAAGTCAAATGGACTTGTTGTAATTATTAATGATTTATATAATATGCCAAGAACGATGATTCAATTAGCATTTGTTCAATTTTTTTCCTGGTTTGCTTTATTTGCAATGTGGATATATACAACTCCCGCTGTAACACATCATATTTATGGTGCAACGGATACATCTTCAACTCTCTATAATGAAGGAGCTAACTGGGTTGGTGTTTTAATGTCAGTTTATAATGGATTTGCAGCAGTTATGGCTTTTTTATTAATTGCTTTAGCAAGAAAGTCAAGTCGTAAAACTGTTCATTCAATAAGCTTAATTTGTGGGGGATTGGGTTTACTATCTTTTTATTTTATTAAAGATCCCAAAATGTTATTGATTTCAGAATTGGGAATTGGATTAGCTTGGGCTTCAATTTTAGCTATGCCGTATGCAATATTAACAGGTTCACTGCCACCTAAAAAAATGGGTGTATATATGGGAATATTTAATTTCTTTATTGTAATTCCTCAAATTACTGCTGCTGCAATTTTAGGATTCTTTGTTAGAACATTGTTCAAAGGAGAAGCAATTTATGCACTTGTTCTTGGTGGAATATCAATGATTGTTGCTGCAGCATTGACTATGTTTGTTAATGATGTAGATGCAGACCATACTATACAACATAGTCAAAAAAAAATGTAATATTTTGATAATAAGGCTATCTTAAAAAGTACTTATAATGAGATTCAGATGTAAAGATAAAATGGATTTTCGCGGATATATTTTTTGAATAACTACTTTTAAGACAGCCTTCATTTCATCAAGTCTTAATTAAAAAATTGCATATATAAATGGTGCTAATGCTGAACCTTGTGTTAGAATAATTAATCCGCTTATTATTATTAGAAATATTACAATTGGCAAAAGCCACCATTTTTTTCTTTCTTTTAGAAAATCCCATAACTCTTTGACTACAGATATTTTACTCATATATGCCTCATTAAAATTGTCTTTCGGAATATTCTCTTTTGTATTCTTTAATCTTTCTGTAATTCCAATAAGTATTGCTATCTTTTTTAAATTTAAGGTCAAGAAGGTCTTTGTCTCTTAACTTGATAATTAATCCTATTGGAGTAATGATTGCATAAAAAAGGATAGTTAATATAAGATTCGTTGTTATAATTCCTAAGATTAATGCAAAGGTCATCCAGATTTTGTAAATATATTTTAGAGATTGGGGAATAGAAATAGAAATTACTAAAAGCAGCAATCCAGCAAGAATAAAGTAGAAAAAGAATTTTGAATGATTTAAAAATGAAATTATACTAATTAAGAATGAGATTACTGCAAAGGTAAATCCAAATTTTTTTAATGCGCGTTTGCTGCAATCAATATTTTTAATTTCTTCGAGTATCACAATTAATCCAGTTCAAATTGTTTTTTCCATTCAACATCTTCTGAAAGTGGTTTTTGTTCCTTTTTGTCTAACAAATAATTACTCATTATCAGATAATCTATGTTGGTCCTCATAAAACAAATATAAGCTTCTTCGGGCTTGCAGACAATTGGTTCTCCTCTTACATTGAAAGATGTATTAACAATTACACTGTAGCCGGTTAATTTTTCATATTCTTTAATTAAATCATAATAAATAGGATTGGTTTCTTTGTTAACAGTCTGTATTCGTGCGGAATAGTCAACATGTGTTACAGCAGGAATGTCTGATCTTACGACATTCAATTTATCAATTCCAAATAATTTTTTTTGTTCTTCTGTCATCATTTTTCTTCTTTCTTCTTTAACATCGGCAACGAGTAACATATAAGGACTTGGCCTGTCGAGATTAAAATATTCAGAAACTTTTTCTTCCAGAACTGAAGGTGCAAAGGGTCTAAAACTTTCTCTAAATTTTATTTTTAGATTAATTTTTTTCTGCATATCAGGAAATCTTGCATCTCCTAAAATTGAACGTGCCCCCAGTGCTCGTGGTCCAAACTCCATTCTTCCCTGAAACCATCCAACAACATTTCCCTGTGCAATTAATTCAGCTCCAATTTTTGCAATTTCTTCTTGATTAATTTTTTTGTATGGAATTTTATTTTTATTTAAGAATTCTTCTATATAACCATTTTCATAAGAAGGTCCTAAGAATGAACCTTTTTGTTTATCATTTTTATCGACAATTCTTTTATTATCTAAATATTGATACCACGTAAACAAGGCAGCTCCTAATGAACCCCCAGCATCTCCAGCTGCTGGTTGTATCCAGATATCTTCGAATAAATTTTCTTTTAATATCTTTCCATTGGCTACGCAATTTAGTGCAACACCACCTGCAAGACATAGGTATTTCATATTAGTTTCTTTTTTAATATGCCTTACCATTTTTAATATTACTTCTTCTGTAACAACTTGAATTGATGCAGCAATATCCATTTCTCGCTGTGTTAATTTTGATTCTGGTTTTCTTGGTTTACCTCCAAATAGTTTATGAAATTTTTCGTTAGTCATAGTTAATCCAGTACAATAATCAAAATAATCCATGTTTAGTTTAAACGAGCCATCTTCTTTTACATCAATCAGATTGTCATAAATTAATTTTACATATTTGGGTTCACCATAAGGAGCCAAACCCATCACCTTGTATTCACCAGAATTTACTTTGAATCCAGTGTAATAAGTAAAAGCTGAGTAAAGAAGTCCAAGTGAATGAGGGAATTTAATATCTGCTAAAATTTGGATTTTATTTTCTTGACCGATGCCATAACTTGTAGTTGTCCATTCGCCAACACCATCGAGTGTTAGAAAAGCAGCTTCGTTAAAAGGAGATGGAAAAAATGCAGATGCCGCATGAGATTCATGATGTTCTGGAAAAATAACTTCCCCTTCAAAGTTAATTTCTTTTTTGATTAATTCTTTAATCCATAATTTTTCTTTAATCCAAAGTGGCATTGCTTTGAGGAAAGATTTTAATCCTCTTGGTGCAAATGTGAGGTATGTTTCGAGTAATCTTTCGAATTTTAGAAAAGGTTTATCATAAAATGCAACATAGGATAATTCATTAACATTAATCCCTGTTGATGAGATACAAAAATTGATTGCATTAATTGGAAATCTGTGGTCATGCTTTTTGCGTGTAAATCTTTCTTCCTGAGCAGCTGCAATAATATCCCCGTCTTTAATTATGCATGCTGCACTATCATGATAGTATGCTGATATGCCGAGTATATACATAACTTTCTAAAAATAATGATTGACTTTTATAAAGATAAGGAAAGTATAATTTTTTATGTAGGAAAATGTAATTTAGAAGAATTTGTAATGGATAGAGAATTTGATGAATCGATATAAGTTTTTGGTAAAGTTAGTTAAAAACTTGAATTATATGTGCTTATTAACTGAGGATTGAATGGAATTTTTGTCTACTAACAGGAGTGACTTGTCAAGTGAAGTTTAAATTATACTTAGTTTGCCAATCGAAGCCTTGGTGTAGATTTGCGGAGAGGGAGGGATTCGAACCCCCGGTCCGCGTTACACGGACAACGGTTTTCAAGACCGCCGCATTCAA